>JAGLOT010000067.1 GCA_023137655.1 Nanobdellota archaeon
ACCATCTGATTCACAAGTTACATCATAATAACATATTGGCCAAGAAGAATCTCTTTCACCTTCTTGTTCTTCAAAACCTGGTTCTGGGCACCAATCTTCCTCATAATCACATTCACAACTATCACAGAAACCTGCATAATTACAAACTGACCCTGTTGAGGGTCTTTTTACATCTTCTAATAATCTAAATACTGGCCCTTCCTCTTCCATATAAGGTTCACAATTGTCATCCAGTTCACATTCTGCATCACAATTTGTTATGTCACAGGTGTGGGTAAATTTACCATATGTAGGGTTTGAACAAGTGAATAAACTAACACAAAAACCTTCTACAGGGGCATGATAATCTAATGTAAATGGATTATCATCTGGGTCCCATATACATGTATCAATTTCTACTAAATCATCACAGTCATTGTCCTGAGTTTCATTATATTTTGAAGTTTCATTGTAACAAGTACAGCAAGGAAAATTCTCACCACAGTCTGCACCATCTTCTTTATTGGAACATGGATCTGGAATAGCCCAGACATTTGTAGATAGAACTACAATAGCTAATATTAATATTATCAAAAACTTCTTGTTCATTTTAACCCCCCAGTTAAATAACTACTTGAATATAGATAATGAAATGATATTTTATTTTTAAATGTTTGCTTTAAAAATAGAAAGTAATAAATAAATTAAAGTATTTTAATTATCAATGTCACAAGGTCTTATAGTAAAACATTTTATTAAAGAGCATCAAGAGATAAGGGATTTAATTCAAAAATTCTTTAAATGTGACAAATATAATTCTTGTTTTACTGATTTATATAATGATTTAAGAAATATATTAAAAAACCATTTTAGTAAAGAAAAAAGTTTTTTTGATTTATGGGGCATTCAAGATGATTTACTATTAAGTAAATTAGAAATCATATTTAGTCAACATATTGAAATTTTAAAGATTTTAGAAAATATATATGAGGGTGATTTTTCTGGAAAAGAAAGATTAATAGAGATAATCAATAACCATGTTAAATTAGAAGAAGAAAATATTTATGTTCAATTTGATGATGGTTTAAGTGGTGAAGATAAAGCTATATTGATAAGGGATTGGGGCCTATATGAGGAATAATAATTCCTCATGAGGTATGAAGAGTAAAACTCTTCATTGGTATGAAGAAAAAACTTCTTCATGAGATTTATTAATAAATAACGCTTTATGAAATATTAAGAATATTAGTTGATTTATTCGTAATCTTCGTCTTTTCTATTCTTAAAATATTTATCGTAGCAATAATTACAATAGAATTTGTGGTTATAATCTTGTTTTGCTTGAACTTTATCAACAAAAAACCTTTTACTACACATTCTGCATTTTCTTACTTCATTATATTTTTGTACAGTCATTTGACCTCTTTTAATTTATCATCTATTACGCTTGAAGACATTTTGTCTTCTAGTTCTGTTAATTCTGATTTCATGTCATCTAATCTTTTTTTATGACCTGAGTTAATCTGCTTTCTATTTAAGTCCCATTCAAGCACTTGTATTTGCTTGATTAATTGCATTTTCCTAGCTAAAGCATCATTTATTTCCATTTTAAGAGAATTCCCCCATTTATTTTTAGAGAATGTGTTTATATAAATGTTTGGGTAATTACATTGCTATGGAATGTTCGAAGTTATATCTTGTTGATTCTGGGGTTACTTGCTGGCCCGTTAAGAATTCTAACATTTTATAGATATCACCAAATTGTTTAACGCCATTAATTTCTGGAACTATTATTTCTTCATCATTTCTTGTAAGTCTTCGACCAGAATAGTTCATTAACCCATTAAATTTAGTTAAATTTGGGTTATCAAAGTATATGGAGGGTTCTCCATCTCTTTTTTTTCTTATGGCTAAATCCTCTCTTTCTCCCCCTGTATCAACTCTCATAAGCCTACCAAAATCCAAATCATCCCCTTCACTGATAGTTTGTTTTGCAGCTATAACTTCTATTAAACCATCTAATGTTTCAAGATTTGCTGCTATGGTTCTCCACTTACAACCCACCTTAAAAACTCCATCCTCTTGTTCTAATTGATCATATGAAAACCATTTCCTTGGTTTAATAATTACATTTGGAACTGCAATCATTTTAAATCTTGCAGCATAACCTAATTCTGGACAATATGCTAATGCTACATCATCATCTCTAAAACTTTGAAATAATGGCACTATGCCCCCATGTTTTTCGACATTATATATTGGCACTCCTTCTCCCTCACAAAGAATTAAGTGCTTTTCCCAATCAAAGAATAATTCTGGAGTCACAATATAAACTGCACCTGTGGGGAAATGATCTAACTTTCTCGCTTCCCTCCCCGGAAGACTATCATCCCAACTTTTACGTCTTAAAACATTATTAACTAATTCGTAATTTTCTAATGTGGCCTCCACTCTAGCTTGTTGGTTTAATATGAATTGTCCAAATGTGGATATATCTTCATTTATCATACATATTAGTATAGCTTTTCCTATATTTATATTTAGTGTTAGATTTTTTTTATTTTCTGGTAAAATAATGGAAAGATTTATTAGTTAATAAAAATATATAACTGATAATGTCTAAAAGCGATTATGAGTTTATATATCTAAGGTCAGAAAATTCAAGAGAAAAATTAAAAACAATAGCTCAAAGACTCGGCAAAACAAGTCAAAGATTAAAGTATAATGAAAAGACTGCATTAAGAGAAAAAGTCATTTCAAATCCCTATATGATTTTTGACTATTCCCATATGGGTCTCATCCTCTTTAAAGTCTATTTTAGAGGTGTTTATATGAGTGATAAAAATAGGCAAGTGGTAATTAATGTTCTTGAGAAGAATGCATATATTACATCTATCTATGAATTAACAGGTGGTTTTGACCTGGTTGTTGAATTTATGTCCCCTAATCCTTCTAATTTTAATAAACAATTAAGAAATATTGTAACTGCTTTGCCAGTTCTTAACGACTATAAAATCATATTAAATCTTGTTACACATATTTATCCAAGAAATTATCTGGTGAAAAAAGATATTAAATTACATAAAATCGAAAAGATTATTGGTGGGGATAGGGAGATTGATAAATTTACAGCTAATGAAATGAAAGTTATTGGTGGTTTATTAAATAACCCTACAATTAAATATTCTCGATTAGCAAAGGAAAAAGACCTTAATGTAAGGACTGTGAAAAGCATTATGCAGGAATTGGAATCTAGGAGGAGAATTCGGGGGAATAAGTATATCCTAGATATGGAGAAATTGGGGGTGGATTCCTGTAGGCTTTTCCTTAATTTACATAATTTGAGTAAGGAAAGAGAATTTGAATTTATGAGCTATCTAATGGGTGTAAAGGAGATAGTTCAGGTGAATAAAACAGTCGGTGATTGGGATATGGAAATTGATCTTGAGGCATTTGGAAAGAATCGGATTAGACGGATAATTGTAAATATGAAAGAAGAATTTAAAGATATTATTCAGAACTTTAGTTTAATTGATTTCTATAAGTATCATAAAAGGACCTATTTACCTGAGTATTTGTTTGAAGAATGATTAAAATTCTTATTTATCTCCTATATCTCTCAACGCGCATCATTGATTGTCCACTAAGATCACCACCCAATAGAATCCTAAAGTCATCAAGTTCAGGTTTGTGAGGTTGATATATTCTTTCAGCAGCTTTTGGTGTCAAGAGCTTTTGGTATTCTAATACCCCAATATCTCCAGAAGGCCTTGGTTTTAACGCCGCCAAATCTTCAATCCAAGTACTTGGAGATTTCAAATCTACTAATTTAAAAGTATTTCTGCCTCCCGCATGCATTTCTTCCCCATCTGGACCATACATAATCCCTGTAATATAAACTAATGGAGGTGCAACACTTAATTGTTTTGCTTTGTTAGCTAAATTTATTGCGTGACTAACATCACCTCCAAGAATATGAACATCAGAATTAGCTACAGCATTTCTTAATAAAACGCTTGTTGCTAGATCAGAGATAAAATCGCTATTAGATTTTACATAATCTTTCCTTTCGTTTGCTTCATGTCCATGCAAATGAACATACCCCACACCCCATTTAGTGCGCTCAGAAAGAGTTAAGCCATCGTCTTTTGAACAAGCAAACATGTTTTGATCTGCAGCCCTTTGCAAAAGAAATCTAAATGGGGCAGTACGTTGCATCTTTGAGAAATAACTACGAGCAATCTTAACCCCCAGTTTTTCATCAATTTCAGATAACACATCCTTAATAGCGTCAATTCGTTCTTGGATTTCTACTACATCATCATAAACTAAATGATTATTAATACCAAAAAGAAAATTTGTTCTTTTCCCTTGAGAATCTGCAACTTCTTTAACTGTTTTAACTCCATTAACGAAAGTGTATAAATTTGCTAAGCTTGGTATACCTGATGGTGTAGTCCCCATGGTTACACTTATATTTTCATCACTATTTGCAATATGTCTTTCTAATCCACTCAGACGTTCACTGACAATATCTGGTTGAGATTGCCTTTCTGGAAGTCCTGCAGAAGCCCATATATTTGCAATCTTTTTT
>JAGLOT010000068.1 GCA_023137655.1 Nanobdellota archaeon
AATAATATGTTGGGTTGTATACAAATACATGAAATAATCTCCCCCCAACTAATACTGAAAGTATAAGGTAAAATAAATAATCATGTAGTTGTTCTTTTGTTAATTTTAATTGTTTTTTTTCGATTAGTTTGTTAAGATAAAAGAAAACAAAAATAAATCCAATAACATAAATAAGGCCATAGTATCTTATTTCTACAGGGCCAATATTTACTAATATTGGATTTATATTATGTACAAACATACTATTAACAACTCCCTCCAGCTGGTGCTTGTGCTTCAGCATTTGCTGATACTTCTGAATTACACTCTTCTGGTTGGTCGTTAAATGCTGAACAAACAGCATCTAAGATTGCAGCAGGAGTTCTTGCAACTTGAGTCCTTACACCATTAATGATTATTGTTGGTGAACCAGTTACTCCATTTTCTTGAGCATGGGCTAAATCTTCTTTAATTAGATCTGTACCATATGAAGTTACACAAGCTAAGATTCCATTTGAATCAATTGATAATGAATTCATCAATTTTACTGATTCTGCTAAATCACATTCTATATCTTTTGATTGCCCACATACTGGGTAAATATCACTTACAAATCCTTCTGAATAAGACCAATAATTATTAGGGTCTAATTTTTGGATACATGCTTGAATTTGATTTTGTTGTGTTTCGTATGCTCCATGACCATCATGATACATTATTGCTTTAAAGTCTGCTTTACCTGCTAAAATATTTGCAACTTCTGCCATAGGTCCTTGAGCCATAACACCATAAGGACAGTATGACCAAATGAATAATTCAACTTCTGGTTTATCTGTTTTTGAGCATTCAACTGAACTACTACAATCTGCATCATCACAATCTACTAGATCATTATCATTATCATCTTTCCCATTATCACATACTTCTGGATTAGGATCATATGTTGCACCAATTAATAGATTGATATATTCTCCTTTTTCTTCTGTATAAGGTCCAATTTGATTATAGTTTTCTGTCTCTTTAATTTCTGGACTAAAAAGAATTGCAGGTAAAGTTGTAAGTTCTAGTTCTTCATATAACTGATTACCTTGTTTTGAATTATAATCTATAATTTGATATGAAAATTCAGGAAACATTTGTTCTAATGTTGTTGTAATTTGTTCTGTATTACATTCTTGTCCTGTGCACCGTTCATCAGTTAGGATGAGAAAGCTGGTTTCAGTAATTTCTGCTTTTTTAGAAAATGGCAGATTTATTGGATTTGTAAACCCTTTTGTGAATATTGCAAATATTAATGCTATTGCTAATATTGCTATAACTATATTTGTTATTGTGAATATAGAATTCTTATGTTTATGATGTTTCATATTATCCCCCCTTATAATCTTTATAATATAATTTATTTAAAAAGATTTCCATTCTGGAACTTTTTAGAGTTATTCCAAGGTCATAACTAAAAATTTTGGTGGTGGTTATAAGGGTAAAGTATATAAATATGAAATATTGGATAATATTATGGAATTTAAAAAGGCATTAGATAAGCTTGTTAAGGGCCCAGTTTTCAGTGATTGGTATAATGATAATAAGGAGTTCTTTCTCGCCAATTTGTTTGTTGACGAGAGTGAATTGCAGTTTGGCTATTGTAGAAAAGAAGATAGTAAGATTGTAAGTTTTATTGTTAAAGAGGATAATATTGAGAAGTTTGAAGATGAGGTTTTTAAGCGGCCTGAAGCTAAAACTATTAAGCTTAATATTGAATGTGTGGATGTAGGTATTGATAGGGCTATGGGTCTTGTAGAGGCTGAGAAAGAGAAATCCTATGCTATAGAAGATGTAACTAAAAAGATAATTATCCTACATAATTCTGATAAAGGTCCAATATGGAATATTACTCTAATTACTAAAAGTTTTAACATGATTAACATAAAAATTGATGCTAAAAAAGGAAATATATTAAGCAGTGGAAAACGATCTTTGTTACAACTAGGTAAAGAATCAAAATAGTTTATAGAGGAGAATTAGTTCTTTAGTATATATGTTATAATTGTGATTTTTGAATGATTGAATTAAAGTTTCATCTTATTTATATATGAGCATTCATTTCTAAAATATAAGATGGTGAGTTACGAAGCAGTAAGAAATAATCAAACTCTTGATAAATTTCTAAAGGTAGATGTTTGTGAAGAAGAACCAGAAATTGTCGATTAATTTTTCTAATTTAAAAAAATATTTAATTTAATAGATGGTTAATTTGATTCCAGATTAATTTATGTATTTCTTCTATGGGAAGAATTTGGTTATTGTTACAACATTCAACAAGTTGGAATTTTGGGAGTTGAGCAATTTCAAGATATGTTTTTTCTGCATCTTTTAAGTGTTGTAAATTTTCTTCGTGAATGTCTTTTGTTTTATCTTTCCAATCTTCTCTTTTTCTTTCTATTGAAAGTTTTTGAGAAATCTCAGAATCAACATGTAAGATTAATGTTAAATCTGGCTGTGGTATTTTCATTACATTGTATTCAAAGTTTTGTAACCATTCAAGATATTTTTTACGATCTTCTGGGTTTTTTATTTTTCCACCTTGATGACCCATGCTTGCACTAACATATCTATTTGAGATTATTATTTTTCCTTGGTTAATCCATTCTTTTAATTTAAATGATGCATCAAACCTATCAACTGCATAAAAGACAGATGCTGTATATGGGCCAACTTCATCTGCTGTGCCATATTTGCCTCCAAGGTATTCTTCTACAAGTCCTGCAGATTTTTGATTGTATTGTGGGAAGTCTGCTACTTCAACTTCATGCCCTTGTTCTCTTAATTTTTTTACTAGAATATTTAGTTGAGTTGTTTTTCCAGAACCATCAGTTCCATCTATTACTATAAAAATTCCTTTGCTTGTATTTGTTTTATCCATATTCTTATTTTATGTTTATTAAAAAAACTGTTTTCTTTTATGCTCATTAAAGGAATTAATTCCTTTTATATGTTATGAATGAAAATTTAACTTCTTTATTGTTTTTTTTGTCTAAACCTTGATGGTTAGTTTGGTTTGTTATTTCCCAATCTTCTTTTTTGAACTTTGGGAAAAATACATCACCTTCATAATCTTCTTGTAATTCTGTAATCATTAATGTATTTGCTATGGTTAGGCCTATTTTGTATATAGATTCTCCACCTGTAATAAATGCTTTTGAATAATTTTGTTTATTGCAATATTCAATTGCAGTTTCAAATGAGTTGAAGACTATTGTGCCTTCTGGTTTGTAATCTTTTTTGAATGTTAATATTATATTTTCCCTTCCATATAAGGGCCTTGCATTTTCTGGAATGGATTCATAGGTTTTATCACCCATAATACATGGATGTCCAAAGGTTGTATTTTTGAAATGCTGGAAATCTTCTGTTAATCTCCAAGGGAGATCATTATCTTTTCCAATTGTATTGTTTTTTGCTATTGCAGCAATTATTATTATTTCAGTCATTTAATTTTAAAATTCAACTGTTTTGGTTTTTTTCTCTGTTCGCTCTTCTGATTTTAATCTACCTAGTTCTTCACATTCATAACTACAATGAATATACTTTGTTAAAATAGGATATTTTTGTTTCATTATTTCATACATCTTAAATGCGATTAATCTGTAAGATTCATGAGCCATTGGTGTGGTTCTAATTTTAATGAAATGATGTAGTTCCCTTAGGTTCATTGTTATAAGGAATCTTTTTCTAAATCCTAGGGGTAATAGATATTGTGCTTGTAATGGATATTTCTTAGCAACTTTTTCATAAACTTCCTTGGCCTTATCCATTGCTTTTGTATATTGTGTTTCACATCCTGCATCAACTATATCTTTTGGAATATCATAACCCAAATTTGTTTTTAATAATTGATTAGTTTGGGTGCAAATTCTATGTCTTTGTAAATCTCTAAATGCCCCATAGTCCATAACAATATCAAATGTAAATTGTCCATGTTCTAATTCTCTTAATGGTGCATCAAATTTGCCCATGTTTTTTAAGTAATTATCAAATATTTCTTCTTTTTCTTTATTTGACATGGTTTGAACCTTCTTGAATATACACTCGTAAGGTTCTTGTTTATATTTATACAAAATTGAAGCAATGATAGAATCACATGATGCTGTTGGTGATTTAACTAATTTAACTGATTCTGTTTCTTCAGGATTTAATTTAATGCCTTCTGTTAATTTTGGCATTTCTGCTTCAGTTTTAATTAGGTATTCAGATTTATCTGTAAATAACAATAATGAAGGTAATACTTTTGAACATTCTTCTTTAATTGTTAATCCTAGTTCTTGCATTTCTTTTAATGGGTGGGATAACAATTTAGATATTGCATGAGCTAATTGTCTTGCATTTATTGTCCATCCAAGACTTGTTTTAGTGCAAGTTGGAAGAAGATATCTTATTGCGTCAAATCTTCTTGCTGCTGCCGCTCTTTTCCAAGCAGATTCATTCATAGAAGAATCGTAGGGTGCATTTTCCTTTACATATTTTAAAACAGGTTCATGTAAATCTGAGTAGGTTTGAAATAGTAAATCTAATAAAACTTTAATTTCATC
>JAGLOT010000069.1 GCA_023137655.1 Nanobdellota archaeon
GGTAGAACCTTTTCTATGAACCAATAATTCTTCACCATTATGTTCTTCTAATTTACAAGTATTATGACCAATTTCATAAAAAGTTTTAACATCTTTTCCTTCAATTCCAAAAACTTTAGAAAATGCCTTTCTTGTTAAATGTGCTAAGGCTTGTCTGTTTGCAAAAGCACAATTAATTCCACAGTTAACTGCTTTCCAATATTGTTGGCCTTCAGGACTTTTGAAGGGCGCACAAACTAATTCTTTTTCTCTAATTGGAATTTTATATTTTCTACTTGCCTTATCTAATTCTTCTAAATAATCAGTACCAATTTGATGACCTAATGCCCTACTCCCACAATGAATAGAAATTAAAATTTGATTCTTTTTCAATCCAAAAACTTCTGCTGCTTTTTCATCATAAATTTCATCAACATATTGAACTTCTAAATAATGATTGCCAGAACCTAAGGTTCCAATTTGTTTAAATTGTCTTTGTTTAGCTTTCATACTAACAACTGAAGGGTCTGCATTAGCAATTTTACCATTTTCTTCAATGTATTCTAAATCTTCTTTGAATCCATATCCTTGTTCAACAGCAAACTCTGCTCCCTTTACAAGAACTTCATCAATCTGTTCTAAATTTAATTGTATATCTCCCTTAACACCTAAACCCGCAGGTATTATTTTGAATAATTCTTCTGCTAATTCTTCTTGTTTTGCAAGAATATCTTCTTTTGTTAAATCTGTACTCATGGTTCTAACACCACAATTAATATCAAAACCAACTCCAGCAACAGAAATAACACCATCTTCTTTATTGAAAGCACCAACACCTCCAATAGGAAAACCATATCCCGGATGAACATCACTCATTGCCATTGATGCTTTTTGAATTCCTGGCAAACATGCTACATTCTCAATTTGTTTAAGTGCATTCCATTCCTTGCCCGCTTTAACATCATCTAGTAAATGTTGAATTATATCTTTATCCCCATACACTATGCCTGGAACTAACATATCTCCTTTCTTTTCCATCTTCCAGACATGTTTTTTGATTTCTTTTAACATTATATATAATTCAATATCTCATTATTTAAACCTTTCCCAAACTTTTAAATAAAGAATTTCCATATTAACATTATGACATACAAATTCCTTGAACATGAAGCAGATGTTGGTATTCTAGGTATTGGCATATCTTGGAATGAATCATTTCAAGAATCAGCTAAAGCAATGTTTGAAGTAATGTTTAATATTAAAGAAATAAAAATAATTAAAGAAATTCAATTTGAAATAAAAGCAGATAGTCTAGAAAATTTATTTGTTAAATTTCTTAATGAGTTAATTGCCCAGGCAGATATCCAAGAATTAGCATTCTCAGAATTTCAAGTCATAATAAAGAATAACTCTTTAATTTGTACTGCAAAAGGAGATTCTTTTGATTTAAATAAATATGAAATAAAAACAGAAGTTAAAGCTGCAACCTATTCTGGTTTAAAATTATATAAAAAAGAAAATAAATTTTATTCCCAATGTATCCTAGATGTTTAACATGGATAATTTCTACACTCTGGATCCTTAAAATCTTGTGAAACTGATAAAGGTAAAAATATTGGACCTTTTGGACATAAAATCGATGTAGGTGTATAATTTTCATCTACTATAATCATTGATTTAGGAAATTCATTAAAGGTTATTTCACCATTTGAAATACTATCATCATTTGTTTTTGATACTTGAGATTTGTTTGTCACAAAATCCTTTTCATATTGTGCCCTATGTTCAGCCATAGATTGCAAATCACCACTCTCTAAACTCTTAGGGTATTTTCTAGTGGAATCAGTATTATCTAATACATAACCAGTTTCAAGGAATGTTTGATATAAATCTTCTCCCGCCCTCAAATCAGTAATATGCCACTCTTGAGGCTTGTTCTTATTCATTCTTTCTGTTACACTATGTTTAATTCTTCCAACAGTTTCTAAATATTTATCTTTTATTTCTTCAGATAAACCAGATTTCACCATTGTAAATATTGTTAATGCTTGATTAATCAAATATTCTGTATCTCCAGTAAGTCGTGATTCTCTTAAATCTGTTTTTGCTAAACTGCTAACATAATCTGAAGCAACATTATCCAATTCATATTGGCTCAATTCATCAACCGCTTTTCTTAACATTAAATCTATTCCAATTGGAATTGAATTTTTTCCAACAAATGCATCATTAGTTATACCTATAGCTTTAAATGCCCCCCATAATTCACTTATAGCGTTTTTATAATCATTTGTAAGATCTGACAATTCATGATATTTCTTCTTCTCAACCTCACCCATCAAAGAACCTTGTCGGGGCATCATATCTACTCTTTTGCCTTCAACAACTAATAATCTATCTTCAAGAGCCTCTATGTTCCTTTCTATCCCTGGAATATTAAGTGATTCATCGTGTTGTTCTGCTATCTCCATAACCTCTGCTAAAAAATCAGCATACTCTTTATTTCCCATATCCATCCCCCCTATACATTAAATGTATTTTATATGGTTTATCCATACTTTCATCATCCATTATTGAAGATTCTCCAGCTTTAATCATCATATAATGAGCAAAACCCACCATCATATCAGTGGTACCATCACTTTCCCAATCTTCAGAGTGTAGTCTATCTGCTATATTATTAATCATTTTACCAACAACAGATAAATAAGATTCTTTTGTTTCACCTGATATTTCTTTATTACTTTCAAATTCTGATAAAATATTAGATGCATTTTCCACTAAATCATTAGTTTCTCTAGGTGTTCCAGATTCATTAATATCTTTATTTGCTAAACATTGAACATAATTTAAAAGGGACTCTTCAGAATTAAAAGGTGAAAGTTCCATAGACATCCCAGTTAAATCACCAATATCTAAAAGCTTACTCAAATAGTTCATTGCAGCACTAGTATAATTATCCAAATCAGTTAAATTATTATTTGGCATTTTTTCTGTTTCTACTTCTATTAAATTCAATATATGATTTAAGCACCCTACATTTATACCAATATCAACTGGATTCAAATCAAGATAATCTTGTATTGTATTTTCTGCTAAATTTTGAAACGCATCTTCAAGGATTTCTATTCTTGAACCTACTGGATTTTCAAAGGAATCTTCTAATCTTTTTCTTTGTGCTTGATGTATAGAAATAGAAGTATCTGGTATTGGAGCGCGTTTTGTATATGTAATTTCTACCACACCCAAATCACCCCATTCAATTTTAAATTTTCTTGGTTCTAAAACGAAGTATTCTTTTAACATTTTTATTCCTCTAAATTTAATGAATCTCTCATAGAAGCTAATTCATTAAAATCATACATTTTCCCAGTGCTTATATCCAGATAAGAATTCATTAATTCTTCTGATGTAATTATTATATTTTGTGTTTCATTAGTTAACCCAATTTCTGGAATTTCTCCAAAAACTCGACTTAAATCAACTAAACAAAATCCTGTGGGGTTGTAAGGTGATTCAACTTCAGTCCAATCCCTCCCATTTGTAGAATATTTAACCATATTGTCTTCTTTTTCTACTTCAACATCTTCACCATTAATTCTAAACATATCTTTTCTCCTTAATCCCCATTTAGTACCATTAAATTCTGCTAAATAAGAAGTTAAATCACCATCTAAACGATCTTGTGTATATCCAGTTGTTGAACCTGTAGTTATTGGCCTCTCAGATGGGGCTGCCATCCTAAGAAGTATTTCCATAACACTTTGGTCTATGCTATTTGTAACTTTTGTATCAATAGTTGTAGTTGATGCACAACCAGTTAAAGCAGTTAAAGCAGTTAAAGCTGCAACTCCTGCTCGCCTATAAAATGATCTCATTTCTCCCCACATATTAATTTACCCCCAAATAATAGTAATAACAAGAAATACTTTATAAATCTTATCCCATTTTATGTCAAATAAACTATTATATCTTAATCTGGGCCCAAACTAGATAATGATCAGAAACATCCTGACTAACATTGGTATAAACACCCTTAGTATAATATTCTTCATACATATCTTCATTCATAATAATCCTATCATAGGTATTATCTGACTTAGCAACAGTTGTATCCATGCCATTATCAATAACCCATTCATAACTTAAAAAGAATTCATTCTCATCTTCTTTATAATAAAAACCATCTGCATTAAAATCACCCAATAAAATCACATTCCCCTTATTTGGATTAGTAGAGCTTTCTTTATTTTCTCCTTCAACTAAAGATTCTAAATACAATAGTTCATCATCCACATCATCGGGTTTAATATGCATATTATAAGCAGAAAAACTATAATTTCCTATAATAAAGTCAACTCTATAAGGTGGCCTTTCCCAAAAATCATTTGATTTCTCATCAAGATTATAATCAACTATATTCCCTATTTGAATATCTTTTCTATAAATTAAACCATATTGTTCTTTACTAGAACTCCTTCCAGCCCTTGATGAAACCTCACATTTATAGTAAGGCATTAACTCATCACATAATTCTTCAAACACAT
>JAGLOT010000007.1 GCA_023137655.1 Nanobdellota archaeon
CCAGGAGTTTTTGCAGCAGGAGATATAACCAACAACTCCAATCATTTCAGGCAAGTAATAACTGCAGCATCAGAAGGTGCAATTGCAGCAAACTCTGCTTTTAAATTTATTAGAGGTATGAATTAAAATGAACAATCCATTTGAAAACGCACAAAAACAATTAGAAAAGGCAGCAAAGATAATTGACCTAGATAAAAATACTTTAGAAATTCTAAAACAACCAAAAAGAGTTTTACAAGTAGCAATTCCAGTTAAACTAGATAATGGAAAAGTAAAAGTTTTCACAGGATTTAGGTCTCAACATAATACTTCTAGGGGCCCAGCAAAAGGGGGGATAAGGTTCCACCCTAATGTATCAGAAGATGAAGTTAAAGCTTTATCCATGTGGATGACTTGGAAATGTGCAGCTGTAAACGTACCATATGGAGGGGGAAAAGGGGGTGTAATTGTAAATCCAAAAGAACTTTCTGAAAAAGAATTGGAACAATTAAGCAGAGGTTACATTGAATCAATTAGACCAATCATTGGCCCATATAAAGATATTCCAGCACCAGATGTTTATACAAATCCAAAAATCATGGCCTGGATGATGGACGAATTTTCTAAATTAGAAGGGTTTCATAGTCCTGGAGTTATTACAGGAAAACCAATTGAAGTTGGAGGTTCACAAGGGAGGGGATTTGCAACAGCACAAGGTGGATTTTATGTATTAAAAGAAGCCATGAAAAAATTAAATAAAAATCCAAAAGAATCAACAGTAGCAATACAAGGTTTTGGAAATGCAGGTGCTTTACTAGCAGAAATTCTAACTGAAAATGATTATACTGTTGTTGCAGTAAGTGATTCCAGGGGCGCAATTTATAGCACACAAGGAATTAATATTAAAAAATTAAAAGAACATAAAATTAACACCGGAGCTGTAAAAGATTTTCCAAACACTAAAAACCTAACCAATGTAGAACTATTAGAATTACCTGTAACAATATTAGTTCCTGCAGCATTAGAAAATCAAATTACAAAAGATAATGCAAAAGACATTAAGGCAGAAATAATTTTAGAATTAGCAAATGGACCAACAACTCCTGAAGCAGATGAAATATTAAATAAAAATAATATTCTTGTTATTCCAGATATTCTTGCTAATGCAGGAGGGGTTGCAGTTTCTTACTTTGAATGGGTTCAAAATCTAATGAATTATTATTGGGGTGAGCAAGAAGTTCTTGAAAAATTAGAAACTCTAATGATTAAAGCATTTGATTCTGCTTTTAAAAATAAAGAACAATATAATGTAAGTATGAGAATGGCAACCTATATTTTAGCAGTAAAAAGAGTTTCATCTGCAATGAAACATAGAGGGCACATATAATGCCTGCTTTATTTGCCTGCAAAAAGATTGATTTATATGAAATTATGAAATGCGGTTTTGCCCTGACAAAAACAGAGCACAGTATTCTTTTATTTATGGTTAAAGAAAATACAGATTTCTGTATAAAAGAAATTTCCAATAAACTTTCTTTAGAAAGGAGCACAGTACAAAAATCAATTAAGTCTTTATCAGAAAAAGGATTAATCCTTAAAAAACAACAAAACCTTGAAGAAGGAGGTTATAGATTCTGTTATTTCCCTATAAAGAAATCCATAATAAAAGAAAAGATGATGCAGTCAGTCCATGACTGGCATAATTCTGTTAATCAAATGATTAACAAATGGTAACTTCTTAAAAAGACAAATCCCTAATTTTTTTACATCATAAAGATTTATTTGAAAAAGAAATCTTTTTATACTTACATTACCTGAATTCTTAAATGCAAATAACAATTGATACAAAAGAGGAATCAAAAGAAGAAATCAAGAAGTTAATATCTTTTTTACAAAAACTAATTGATGAAGATTCATACAGTTCTTATAATTCAACAGATTCTCCAGAACCAGCAGCAGGTGCATTTAATATGTTTTCAGATAACAGCCCAAGTGAATCTAGCGACAGTTCAGGATATACAAATATATTTGGAGAAAACAAACCTGAAGAAAACAACGAACGGACCCTTCATAATCCTAAAGAAGATGGCGAACCATTTAAGGTAAGGGATATATTAGAACAATATTAAAGGTCAATTATTTTTCCTTGTCTTCCTACACTTATAACATTAGTCTTTCCGATTTTCTCTTCTATACCTTCTGCTTCATGTATATGACTACACAATAGAATATCTGGTTGTAATTCTAAAACGGCTTTCCTTATTCCATCACTACCATCAACAAACTTACTAAATTTCTCAATGTTTGTTTTAGATGGAGGAACATGAGTCACCATTATTTTCTTTTTCAAATAATCAATTTTCTCAGAACTACCTTTTAATAAATTAAAGATTTCATCTTCGCCCCATTGATGTAAACCAACATTTGCACCGCCAGCACCAAAGATTCCAACATCTTTATATCGAACAGAATAACCGTGAATATTTTTTACACCATAAAAATCTGCAAGAAAGTCAGTCATTGCAATTGTTTCATGATTTCCAGGGATTATTAGAACTTTTTGATTTTTATCAGTAAAGGGTTTTATTATATTTTCAGTGTTTTGATTCATTTCTATTAAATCACCACACAATATAACTAACTCTACATTTTCTTTTTCTGCTTTATCAGCTAGTTTGAAGGCTAAAGTACTATCTCCGTGAAAATCTCCTGCTGCTAATATCTTCATTTTCTAATTATTTTAGGTTCACCATTACTTAAGTCAACAATCTTAGATGGATTTCCTTCATTTTTCCCTTCATAAATTACAAAATCAACTGCTTCTTTAACTTCAAGATCTAGATTATCTAAAGAAGTCATAAATGTTCCACCTTTGATATTTGCAGAAGTTGTTATCAGTGGCCTTTCAAGTTCTTTTGCAACTTTACTCATCCAATGATTTGGTATTCTTACACCCACAGTATCTAACCCAGGTATAACCATTTCATTAATTGCATCTTTATCTTTAAGTTTCATTATTAATGTTAATGGCCCAGGTAATCTGTTAAGCCACATTTCACCACCATAACTTAAAGAACAATTTTTCTGTATCCATTCCTTGTCTGGAGCAATAATAGAAAATGGCATTTTCTCCCTTTTCTTTATCTTCCTTAATCTTTTTACTGCTACTGGATCTCTGGCATTACAACCAATACCATAAATGGTATCTGTTGGATAAATAAATACTGCACCCTGTCCTATTTTCAGCATAAAGTACTCTTTTTCGTTCTCAAATTCTTCCTTGGTTAATATTCGCATACAAATATATACGCATATCTTACTTATATATTTTATGCTGAAATATTACGCTTTCTGAGCTATGAAGAACGTTTCTTCTTAGCTCTGAAGACTTCGTCTTCTGATTTTCTGTTGCCAATAAAATTCATCTAAAAAATCAACTTTATTTTTATAGTCATTCCAGTCTAGATATCTAGATTTCTTAAACATTTTAAGCACTCAAATAACCCATCATAAAGCCAGATTCAAAGTCAGACAGGCAATCATCCTCTTGATATTGTTCTATTGTTTCTTCAGTATAAAAGTCATCTTTTTCATGTACATTCATTTTTACCTCCTTTGAGGGAAAATCTGCAGTCTGCAGAGTTTTAAATAAACTCTGGTGACTGGTGATGAATCACCTCTAAAAACAACTAACTAGAATCAATTTAAATAGCTCACACGACAATGTCCAGTGCTTAGAAATCACTTAACTTCTTCATCTTTGTTAAGGGCTTGCTCTTATCTTTAGAATAATCAACTAAAGTAGTACTGCCCCCAGTACCACCAACAAAAGTTTTAGTAGAAATAAACTTATTATCACTTAACTTCTTAATGCTTCTCTGAAATGTTTTATAGGTTTTATCCCCGCCAGCTACCTTATATTTATCATATAATTCGCCAATCTTACATTTCTCATTTCCCTTAACAATTTTCAAAACAAGTTTAAGTTCAGGTTCCAGAGAATCTATACTTTTAATATTAAAATCATCCAATCTTTTAATCGCCTCATCAACATCAACCATTTCAATCTTTTTACTACTTCGGTTCTCAGCATTATTTCCTGCCTCCCTCATAATATAAAGTCCACTTCTAACATCTTCTAGTTTCACAGTTTTACTTATAATTTTAGAAAATGATTTTTCATCCCACGCCCCTTCAACAAATGCATAGTCTTTTCTATAATTCAAAATGTCTTCAGTTTCCTTTGAATTATAATAATTAAATTCAACCATACCAGCCATTAATCTAGACTTTATTCTTTGGTCAAGGCCAGAATGCCAGCCAGCTTCATTAGTAATCATAAGAATGCTCTTCCTATAAATTTCCTCCAAAATACTATAGAGAAATCCCAGATCTTCAGATTTATCAATTTCATCAAAAACAAATACTACACTTTTCTTATTTACTAGCCTCTTAATAACTTCAAAAAGCTCATCTGTTTTCTTATTATGTGTTAATCTATATCCTAGTTGTTCACAAACATCTACAAATATCTTATAACTGGTATTCTTTTTCCAACAATTAACATAAATCGGCAAGATATCATCTGCTTCTTCTTCAACAATCCTTAACATATGTTTACAGATAACAGTTTTACCAACCCCACTATCTCCAAAAAGAACTAAATTACCACCTGTCCGATTCTGATCCAAAGGTTTAATTGCCAGGGCAATTTTTCTTTGCTCCTCTCCTCTGCCCTTAATCAACTTAGGCATATAATCATAATCAAGAGCAATAGGGTCCTTAAATACAGACTCTTCTTCCTTTAACATTTTTCCAAATAGTGCCATTTTAATAAAAAACCCATTAATGTTTATACATTATAAAGGGTTAGTTTTTATAATTTATAAATATCATACTCTTTATAAAATTTATCCATTAGTTATTGTAATATTTCCGAGAAATTATTTAAGTTTTCTTTGCAATCTATGCATCTCTAATCTTTTTCTGATTCTCCCTCTTTCACTTTCTAATCTCTTCAACCTCATAACTTCTTCATTTCGCTTCTTTAAAGTTTTCTTCTGCTGCCTTTCCCTAGACCCTTTTAGATGTTTAACAAAACCTGTAATAATAAAAACAGCACCCACAAGAATAAACAAAAAGAATTTCTTCCAATTAACCATAGTAGAAACTACTACAACAAATACACCAAAAAACCACCATGTAAATCTAGATATTTCTGTCATTGTTTACGGCCCTGGAGGAAACTCTGAAGAGTTCACTCTCCTGATCCAATCACCTTCTTATTATTCATATATTTTCTTAAAACCATTGGGATATCAATTTTCCCATCTTTCCTTTGATAATTTTCAATTATAGCCACTATAGCTCTTGATGTGGCAACAACAGTATTATTCAAAGTATGGGCAAATTTTCTTTCACCATTACCATAAACTACTTTTGTATTAACCCCTCTTGCTTGAAAGTCAGTACAATTAGTTAATGAAGTTACTTCACCATAACCTTTAATTGTTGGCCTATAAATTTCAAGGTCGGCACTTTTTGCTTTCCATAAGGCTAAATCTCCAGAGCAACATTCAACAACCCTATAGGGAATATTTAAACTCTGAAAGAATTCTTCTGTGTTTTTCATCATTTCATCATAATATTTACCACTATCTTCTGGCTTACAAAAAATAAACTGCTCAACCTTATTGAATTGATGAGTTCTCCATAAACCCTTTTCATTAATACCATGACTTCCAATCTCTTTTCTAAAGCACATGGAATATGAGAAATACTTCTTAGGCATCTCCTTTTCTATTATAGCTTCATTAGCATGTAAACCAAGTAATGCATGTTCACTTGTTCCAATTAAATGTAAATCTTCATCTGCAACACCATAAATAGTTTCTTTAAACCCTGTGGTATCCATTGCAGCATCTAAAACTTCCTTATGCAACATTAAAGGAGGCTCAATATAACAATAGCCTTTAGAATTCATAAAATCAATAGAATAACTAATCAGAGCTTGATTTAACAAAGCCAAATCACCCTTCAAATAATAAAAACCATTCCCACTGACTTTAGCAGAAGTATCAAAATCCACTAATTCTAATTCCTCTAATAATTCAACATGATTTTTAACTTCAAAATCTTTTTTCTCAATCTTACCCCACTTTCTCAAAACTTTATTTTCAGAATCATCTTTTCCAATTGGCACATCTTTTGCCATCAGGTTAGGAATTTTACTCAGAATAACATTTAATTCCCCTCTAAGCCAAGAAACTTCATCATCAATCTTTTTAATTTGTTCAGGAATCTTCTTCCCTTCTTTTATTTTAACTTCAACAGATTTTCCTTCTTTTTTCAAAGTTCTAATCTCATTGCTGATTTCATTTCTCTTACATTTCAATTGTTCAACTTCATATATTTTCTTTCGAAGTTCTTCATCCTTCTTCAAGAATTTATCAACTACCTTAACATCTAGAAATTTCTTTTTCATATTTTCCTTAACTAAATCAGGATTTTCTCTTATAAGTTTAATATCAATCATTTTCTATCCTCAAAACAAATTTATCCTTGAATAAATCAACAATCTCTTTTTGATTTGTTTTATACAAATTCTTAATCTTATTGTTTTCTACTTTTATAATAATTGCTTTTTCCATTCCCCTTAAACCAACAAGATTAATAATTTTCTCAACACAATCCACTAGTTTCCCAACTTTCAAAAAGCTAACAGTTTTCATATTATTATCACTAAGCCATTTAATCAAAAGACCATCATCTTCCCCTGTTAAATCACCCACATAAACATAATCCTTACCAGAATCTTTCATTACATCAAGATTATCAACATGTCTTTTGTATTGCATAATCTTATCATCCAATAAAATCTCAAAATCATTAACAAAACTACAAACATTCAAAGTTTCACCAAAATAATTCAATAGGCTTTCACATAAAACCTTTTCACCAGAATCATCTCCCACAACAAAGACACATTCAGCATCTGCAATCTCTTTAATGTATTTCACATTTAATTTATAATCATAAATCTTTTTACTTTTAGGTTTTTTAATTGCAATTAATTCTACCTTATTTGAAACTGGTTTACAAGTTCTCATAAATCTATAATCTTTATATTTCACAACACTAAATCCTTTTTTATTTACTTCCATAAAACCTTCATTGATTTTACTTATCTCTTCAAGAGCTTGTTCAAAGATTTCTTCAATCTCATTTTTGGTCCAAACTTTTCTTTTTCTCTCAACAACATATTTGCCAGGGCTACCTTTTACAAAAACCCCTTTTTCACCTTCTCTTAAACAAACCTTACAAATAGTCTTGCCCATTAATTTAACAATTTCAAAACCATTAACTTTCTTAGAACATTCAATAAAAATACATTTAATCCCTTTAGCTTCTGCAACCATCCCTTGGACTCTATCTGCAGTAATTAAAGTGCCCTTTTCTTCAAAAGCAGTTTGCCTAATCAAGGAATCTATCTCGCCACCTCGTTTAGCATTCTTAATTTCATGAGGTAATGGCTTTCTACCAACAAATTTAACTTTACATATTTTCCTTAACTTTTTAACTTCCTTTAGTCCTTGCTCACCAACAATTCTTCCAGAATTTGCCTGATATTCCAATTCACTCAGAACAGCCTCATTTATTATTATTTTACCAGCTTTCAATATCTTCTTCTTAATATAATCAGAAACTACACCGCCAATTATTACAGATGTATCAGGTACAAGCACATTAATATCATATTTTTCAGAGTTCTTTCTTTTAACCATAATAATATAGAATAATCAGTATTTTAAAACCTTTCCATTAAGAACAAACATTCACCTTATCAAAACACTAAAATTAAAGACCATTAAACCAATTATTAATGCCATTCAGCCAAATCATAATTTTCTGCCCAAAACTAACATCATTCAAAGTTAAACTAACAGTCTCAGAAATTGCATATTTTCTTTTATTCAAATCTTCAAATTCAACATTAATATTAAAATTATTCTCACCTTCATCTAAATTAGCACCTTTCAACTTAATCTTAAAAACCTGCAAAGCATTTAATTCATCCAGCGTAAACTCATTAACCTTTCCACCAATATCTACAATAACATTTTTTGGAATAGAATTACTTTCTTTTTGCAAACCAAATTCAAGAATCAATTCTTCTTCATAACTAACGCTTTCTGGATAAGTCAAATCTACAACTTTTATTTCAGGAATATCTAATACTTCAACATCCAAATATTCAACCCTACTCACGTCATTATTAGAAATACTAACTTTCATATTATCACTAACCTGAACACTATAGGAAAAACTTTTCTCCTGTCCAATACCCAAATCAAATAATTCACAATCAACATCACAGAATTCTAAATCACCTAAAAACTTATTTCCAGTATTTCTAACCATACAACTAACTTCAATAGTTTCATAGGTATAAGCCATATCAACAACCTTACAAGAAATTTCAACATCAGAAGAATAACTCTTGCTTTTCTCTTCTTGCAACTCAGCAATCATACTATCAACATCACCCTCACTCAAATAATATTCTCCCTCCTCAACCAATAAACTAATCTCAACTTCTTCACCATCTAAGCTATAAACATTAAATGGCAGAGTATAATAATAACCAGATTTTAAATCTTCACTAATTTTAATTTTCCAATATAAGATTTTCTCTTCATTTGGTTTTAATACAACATATTTGATATTTCCATCAAACATTTCTACCTTAACATTATTTGAAACATAAATTGGCAGGGCAATATAATAATCTCTTTCATTTTTAACATTCGCCCTAATTAAATTATAACTTCCAACATCAACTTCATCTTTTGCAAATTCCACTTCAATTGCAACATTAGAACTAACACTTCCCTTAAGGTCATTCACCGAAGCTTCAACATCTATACCCTTTCCATTAATACTAACATCTCTTCCAGTTAGTTCAATCTCAACAGCACTTTCACTTGAACATAATCGTTCCCCCAAATTTATATGGCTAATATCTACAAAACCAAATTGCCCATATGTCATATCATAGGGCACCCAACCATAATTTGGAAAATAAACTTCTGACCATGCATGACTTTCAAATCTTTCAATTCCATCTATATCTGTAAATGCATATCCGCCAACATATCTTGCAGGAACACCCAAACTTCTTACCATCGCAATAAACATATTACTTATTTCATCACAGGCACCATATCTATTTTCAAAAACCCAATCAGAACCTTGCACATCAGCTTCAGTATATTCATCTAATTTGTATTCAATATTTTCTTTAACCCATTCACCGACTAAATACACTGCCTTAAACAAATCATCTTCACCTTCAACAATAGTTGATGTAAGTTCAATAACTGCATCATTCTCTGTATTAATGTTCTCAGTACTTTCTATATAATCATTAAAATCATTTCCCAATCCACTAACTGGAAAATTAACTTTCTTTTTCACATGTGGTCTATTCTCACTCACTTCAACAATTCCATTAATTACAACATCAATATCAGTTTCTTCAACATCTTCAAGTTCAAAGACAAATTTACCATCTATTATTTCAGCTTCAGGATCTTCAGTTTGATAAACAACATTTTGATAATCTGTTTGCCTTGGCCATAAACCTAACCTAATTATCAAATCTCTAACTTCCCAACTACTATCATCAGGAATTATATTTACACCAGAACTAATATCGATACTAGCTTCCATTGTTTCTGCAGTATATTGCCAATCCTCTGCATTTACATTAATAGAATTAATTAATACAAGCAAAACCAGAATAAATACAATCAACCACTTCATAATCCTTCTACCTCAGATTACTATTTAACCTTTTCTAAGAAAATAGCAAAGAAAAACAAGAAAATTAAAGAAAAGAACGCCGCGAGAGGGATTTGAACCCTCGTGTCCCGGAGGACATGGGATTAGCAATCCCACGCAATGGCCAGACTATGCGACCGCGGCATAACGATAATTCTCAAATCACACTTATTATTTAAAAGCTTTTCCTTAATCTTTAAATACCACCTCTTTTATCCAACATTATGGCATTAAATTATATAGCATACGCATTTCTAAGTGTATTAATAGTAAGCTTAGTTTCATTAATAGGGGTTTTAACTATAGCAATTAAGGCCAAAAACCTCAACAAATGGCTTTTCTTCTTAATTAGTTTTTCAGCAGGGGCATTATTTGGGGGTGCATTCTTACATTTGATACCTGAAGCATTCCATGAATATGGGCATTCTGTTTCAATTTCATTATTTGTATTAGTAGGAATTTTAACATTTTTTGTTATGGAAAAATTCATCCATTGGAGACATTGTCATGTTCAAACTACTAAAAAACATCCACACCCACTTGGGATAATGAATTTAATAGGTGATGCATTCCACAATTTCATAGATGGATTATTAATTGGTGGGTCTTATATTGCATCAATCCCATTAGGAATTTCTACAACAATAGCTGTAATTCTTCACGAAATACCTCAAGAAATCGGAGATTTTGGTGTTTTAATATATGCTGGATATTCAAGAAAAAAAGCCTTAATATTTAATTTTATTACAGCATTAACGGCCTTTTTAGGTGTAGCATTAGCATTCTTATTACATTCAATTATTCCAAATATAACTCAATTTGTACTCCCATTTACTGCAGGAGGTTTCATATATATAGCAGGTTCTGATTTAATACCTGAATTAAAGAAATCACATGAATTAAGTAAGTCTTTCTTACAATTATTTGGTCTTGCACTTGGAATTTCCATAATGCTTCTTTTTACACATTAATTAAACATTATTTTTAATCAAAAGACTTATAAATAGCCTACAATTTTGATTTAATA
>JAGLOT010000070.1 GCA_023137655.1 Nanobdellota archaeon
CATTTCTATAATTCAACTATTCAAGATTATGAGTGGAAAAGAGCAAAAAGACTAAAAGAAGATCACGGTTATATGGGTAAAATGTCTTTTCCAGAAGATATAAATCGTCCAAGTAGAACTGTTATGGCCACTATGTCCGCATCAACAAGAGAAGCAATAATATTTAATGCTATAAGATCAAATAAAAAAGCAGGGTATAGATTACCCACTATAAGAGAAATCGCTTGTTTTATGTCATTTCCAATAACTTACCAATTTGAAGGAAAAGGAGAATCTTCAAAATATAAATTAATAGGAAATGCTGTTTGTTGTAAATTAGCAGCTGCCTTAGCAGACTCCATTGGAAAAAAGGAGAAAATAAAACTTCCAGATTACATCCCTCAAAAAATTATAAAATCTTCTGTAGATTTAACTGGGAAAAATCACATTTCTAAAAAACCAAAATCTAAAAAAGATGACGCTAAATTTGCAATTCATGTTCCTTATATAAAAATAAAAAGTTTTAGGGCAGAGATAAGTAATAGGGATTCAGATTTCAAAAAAAATAAAATTAAATGGACTTCTAAATTACATTATGGTTCTGGAAAACATGCCAACTATGTAGAGTTAAAACAAAATGAACTTGAAAAAGCATTAGAAAAAATTAAGGGATTTAAAAAATTTAAAATAAATCTTGAAAAAGCATTTGGTCAAATAAAAATAAGTGCTAAAGATTTACAAACATCTTATATCTTAAATGGAAACTCAAAAGAAATAAGTCCTGGCAAGGCACTTGCAATTATTAGAAAAATTATTAATGAAAGTTTTGATACTAAAACATTAAGAGATATTAACACATTAAATAAATTTAGTAATCAAAATTTGAAACGAACAGAAATTCCAACATTAGTTCTTATAAGCCTTTATGCTTGTAATTATTTTATAATTCAACTTAAAGATAATTAAATTTCTTTAGGTTTTAAATTTGGAAAAACATCAAAGGTAGTTTTCTGAGTTAATGGAGAAACCCCTACAGGTAATCTAGCAAAGGAACCTACAAATTTAGTAAATGAGGTTCGTTCTAAAAGTACACCAATTAAATGACAATATGTTAAAAGATTATTTCTTCTACCCACACCATCTTTAAATTCGTCATTCCTTCCCAAAGTGTAATATTTTACATCTTCATTTAGTGCTATTGCCTCAAGAATAAAAATAAACGCCCTAATAGGAATTCCTTTAATATCTAAAATCTTTGATTCTATTTCTTTTAATATTTTAGTTGGAAGATTTAATCTCAAGTTACCTTGATTATCTAAATTATGATCTAATGCATAAGCCATTCGAAATAATATACACCCAATTAATTCTAATGCCCTAGAATTTTTTTTACTAATCTCAAATAATAATTCAAAAATATCATCAAAACCCAAATTATTATCAAATTTTATATTATCTTTTAGAAGGTGGGGAGTCATATCATTAATATTATCCCCTAATTTTCCTTTATACTCTTTAGAAGCTTCTTTTCCTGGTTTGCCCATTACAATTTTAAAATTTTTATAAGAATAGAATTCATGCCAGATTTTATTATCTTGACTTTTTCCAGATTTAAGATTTATTGATTCTTCTATGGTCTTTTTTCTTTTTCCTATACTGCTTTTCCTTATAATTGGAAAAATCTTTCCTTTTTCATCAATTGGTAAAGTTAATTCACACATAAGACAAGCATTATGAATCAACTATTTAAAATTAACTTGTTTTAATATAATTTAAATCAAAATATTTAAGGGGGTGGAATAACATCTGCAAATAATTTAACCAATAAATCAGTTAGATTATAATATGATTGGGGTGGAATAAAATTACATTCTTTTCTTAAATCTTCCAAAGTAACTGATTTATCAAACTTCTTTGTTCTTTTAAATAAAATAGCTGTACCCACTTTCCTTCCATTAAAATACTCTTTAAATTCAGTATAAGAAATACCTGCAAATTCTTTTGTAATCTGCCATAATCTCCTTATGGTTGTTCTTATTTTCTCTTTAACAATGAAATACCCAGTGATTTTTTTTACAGGCGATGTTGTATATATTAAACAAAATTCTCCCTTATTAATATTTACATTCTGCCTTCTAAACTCCACTAATTTTTCTTTGGAATATATTTTATTAGAATATTTTTCTTTAATTGAAAATAATTTTGCCATCTAATACACCTCTTAGCTATATTATATTAAATTAATGATTATATCTTTATTAGTCTTTGTATTTTCTATTATTTTTTTAAAATCTGAGAGTGTAATCTTCTTAAACCCCCTTGGTGCATCTCCAGTTCCTTGAATTATGCCTAACTCTATTAATCTTTTTAGATTAATCCTATGAGGAAAAGAATAAGCATATAAAAAATTAACAATAAATGGTTTACTGCTAGAATAATTCCATTGAGAAGATAACTCTTCATTACTAAATACACTTCTTTTTCTACAGAGTGAAATAAATTCACCCTCATTTTTAATATCTGTAATTACTGAATCTACAATACCTATAGTTGTGATAACTGATTGATAATAACCCCCAGTTCGATAAAAAACTATTGTATCTCCACAATGTAAATTTTTTATAAATGATCTTGAAACATAAACTTTTCTTAATGCATTTCTAAACGGTTCATTCTCACTAAAATTAATAGAGGATTCTGTATTTAATATTGAATCAGGGAAAAGGCTAGTATGATACTCAGGGTATATTGGAACTAAATAAGCATCTGATTTAAAAGAAATGTAGGGAAATGTTAATTTCGGATTTGATACATCAAACATTTTTTTAAAATCCCTCACGTAAACTTGTTCATCTCCTGAATCAGATTTTTTAATACCCCAATATTTAAACCCCCATCCAACCAATAAATCTGTCAATCTTTTTTGTTCCTCACTTTTATTAAATATTGTGACATAAATTTCGTCAACTTTTTGTTTTAAGGCATTATCAAAAACAATCTTAAGGAATCTTTCCCCTAAACGGTATCCATTAACATTAACCTTAAATGTACCAATTTTAAGTCTTTTTTTCTTAGAAAATTTAGGAATTATATCATCATAAATCTCAGACTCTTCCTCTTTTTTAATATAAAGAAAAGCTAAAGTTTCACCTGAATTTAAACAAACATAAGCTGGCTCATCTGATTTCCTATTAAACCATTTATCAAACCCTGCATAATCTTCCCTAAAGGAATCAAAAAAAGAATCTTTTAAATTAATATTTCCAAAATACTTTTTTTCTACGAATAAGGTCTTATAATCTACCAAATTAGGATTTTCAGATATTAATTTTTCAAGAAATGAATTTATGGTAAAAACTTGAGAATCGAGATCCAATAATTTTGATTTTTTATATAATTTTTTATCTTCAGTTATTAAAAAGTCCACTCGTTTATTTATTAATTCGTTAATCAATTTAGTGTCATTAACATCATTGATTGATTTATCCAATGGTTTACATAATTTTAAAACTAGTGAATGTTCTGGAGCTTCAGTCTTTAATTGAATATAGCTATTTAGTTTAACTTTAAATAAATTTATAACCTCTGGGTCATCATGATTTTCAATTTCTTTAATAGTTAAAGGGTGTATATATTTTTGATAATTAAGTTTATCAATCCAGAAAAATAGCAATCCAATATCTTTATTTCTAACATAATCTGCTTCTCTAGCTATAATAATATTAGTATCTAATAAAACTTTCATTTTTATATTTACTAATACATATTTTTATTTAAACGTTACGACTAAAACGGGATAAACTTTTCTACAATGTACTACTCATAATGACGTTAGATATAATATTAAAGATCAGCATAACAACTATACAAAGAACTGAATACAACATAATAGATGCCCCTAACTCCTTGCCCATCCTATAATCCTGCATAACCTTATCAGAACCATTCTGAATCTGATTACTCAAAATAATCAATATAATACCAATCTGAAGAACATAAATACCAACTACAATCTGGAAATAATAAGTGGGAATACCCGCACCAAACATATCCATAACCCCTGCACCACCAACTCCAGCCCCAGTTTCAGATGAAATCTGACCAATATGACCTTGCAACCTACCTAATATACCAGTAATCATAGAAGTAATACCAACCACAATACCTGAGATAACAGGAGTCAAAAACTTAATCTGAGACTTCATAGAACCTACAATATCCCCCATTAAATCCTGTAATCTTTCATCTACCCTATGTATCTCCTTAATATAACGAGAAACATTAGCCAAAGCCTGAGAAGCAATCATTGGCCCTTTCTTAGCACTCTCTATCAATACCTTCATAGAAGAATCAATAATCTTAGAAGGGAAATTCAAAATAGCACCATTCTTTTCATTATAGATGGCCTCTTCTACACCCATTCCTAAACTTCTAATATTACTATCAACCAAAGAAAAGAACTTACCAGATGTTGTTCCCTCCATAGCACTAGCTACCTTACCAAAAGCCATTTCAACAGGCA
>JAGLOT010000071.1 GCA_023137655.1 Nanobdellota archaeon
GCCCCCCAACAGAAACATCCCAAACATCAGGATATAGATCTCTATCTTTAGTCCTCAACTGCAACAAAATTTGACCTTTAGAATTATAAATCCAAATAACTGCAAGTCTATGCCATAATCCTTTAGCATGAGCCTCACTCTTCATAGCTTGCCCAATTATTACATTATCTTCATTCACAATATCAATAAGTTCATCCATCTCAATATACCTTCAACTTTAAATCTTTCATATTTACAATGTTCATTTTTTCTTTACCTTAACAACTTCACAAAATTTCATCAAAGCAGTATTAATCGTTTCCCTATGATCCTCATCACAATAAAATATTAATCTAATTTTTTCATTCAAAAACTCAATTAATAATTCAAAGTCCTTAGTATTATACCTAAGCAATTTATTAGAATTTAAAATTGATTTAATTGGAATCCTTTTTGTTTTATACTCATCTTCGTGGTCTTCATAAAATAAAAAATAAAACAGATTACTATCATAATCATTATCTTCAAAAACTTGATTTAAATCTTCTAATTTAACAATACCTGCATCAAAAACAAATCCAGGTAAGTTATCTAGAAAAACTTTAGAGTTTTCTATCTCCATAAGATTAAATCTATCATCATTTGACACTCTGGTTATCTTTAACTTATCCATTTAATTCATCCCTTTAATCTTATTCAAAACATATTCCCAATGATCTGAACCAAAAACATATTTCTCAGGATGTTTTTTTAAATCCCTAAGAACAAAATCAATATCAAACCATCTTAAATCATCTAATTCTTCTTTTTGAATTGTAAACTCATTTTCATCTAAATCACATTTCATAAAATAAAGATAAGTAAGTTCATTATTTTTTCTTAAACCAGGTTTTGTTGGCTTAACAATAGATTTTATAAAATTAAGATTTTCAGCAACCACACCTAACTCTTCTAACAATTCTCTTTTTGCAGTCACCATAACATCTTCACCTGCAATAACATGTCCTGCAGCAGAAACATCCCATAAACCACCAGATGACATTTTAAGTTTACCTCTTAGCTGCAACAAAACTTGTCCTTTAGAATTATAAATCCAAACATGGGATGTTCTATGCCATAACCCTTTCTCATGAGCCTCACTCTTCATAGCTCGCCCAATAACCTTATCATCTTCATCCACAATATCAATTAGTTCGTCCATTCAATTCAACCCCTTAATCTTATTCAATGGCTCAATATTTTGGGGGACATATTTATCTGGATTAATTTGAAGATCTTTTATAAAAAAATCAATATCAAACCATTTAACACATTGAACTTCTTCTTTTTGTATCTTAAACTTATCTTCTTCCCAATCACATTTAAACAAATAAATAAATGCAAGTTCATTATTCTTTATTGGACCCTGCCCCTGACTTATTTTAATTTTATCAATAAAAATTAAATCCTCAGCATTTATACCAATTTCTTCTTTTAATTCTCTCTTGGCACCAGTTATGGGTTCTTCATCCGCAGTTATATGCCCACTTGCAGATATTTCCCAAACATTAGGAAATAAATCCATTGATTTAGCTCTCAATTGCAACAATATTTGACTTTTAGAATTACAAACATATATACTTACAGCCCTGTGCCATAATCCTTTAGCATGAGCCTCACTCTTCATAGCTTGCCCAATAATATTATCATTTTCATCAACAATATCAATTAACTCATCCATAAAAGAACTAAACCTTAACTAATTATAAATCTTACTCAAAAAGAATTAATCCAAACTAATATCACTTATGGGCAGATTTTGATTCCAGTCCTTCATTCTAGAATACGTTTCTCTTAAACTTCTATATTTACTATTATAAGTAAAATTCATCTCACCAATGTTTGAATTAGGATATACAAAATTCTCCTTACCAATTATGGGCAAATATCCCTTTAATTGATTTAGACAGTGAACCACTAAATCATGGCTTTTCAATCTATTTAAACCCTCTTCAACAAAAAGAATAATCCTTGTTGATTCTTTCTTTGTCAATTCCATAACCTTTTCATCAACAATATCTATTAATTCATCCATTCAAAACTTCCTCTAATTTTTTCTTCAAATTTTCTAAATCAGAATAATAAATAATCTTTTTTAATACAGGGCAACCCTTAACAAGGCCAGAAACTTTGCTTCCTTCTTTCGCTACAACAATCAAAGGTTTTCCTAAAATAGCACATTCTCTTACTTCCATACCTTGTCCTGTAGATGGCTTACTTTGTTCACCAATAACCAAATCCGCTTTTTTAACTAAATTAAATGCCCTTTCATATTTTTCCTTAGCACTACCATTAAAATTAAAAGTATCTATTGGAGATTTAACCATTGCAAACTTTTCACAAACTTCAATAATAACATTATAAAGTTCTTCATCTTCTTTTTCTTTCGGCAAAGCACCCAAGATTAGAATATTTTTCATATTACACATTAAATCTTAATTAATTATAAATCTTACCAAATTAAAAACTATACTAAATCCGTATAATCTCCTTAGGTTCTAAATCTTTCATACCAGGAACTATTTCTTTTTCCCTTAATACAGAAATAAATTTTTGCATAGTTTCATCCCCTTTAAAGATTACATCCAATTCTCTTGAACCCAAATCATAAGGTTTAGAACACTTATTTTTTGTTTGGATACCTATCATCAACATACTAGGGCAATAAGGATTTGCAATCAAATGAACTAGATTACCTTTTGAATCAAAACCCAATGGGGAATTCCCCCCAAGACCAAAACTATGCGAATTAAAATACTCTAATTTGAAAGAGGGATTAGTTAACATATGGATACTATACCCAGACTCAAGAAGTGGTTTGACCATCTGAAGGCTTGGATCTATAAGTAATGGATTTTGAGCATTAACTTTTTCAATAACTTCTGGATTATTTGTTACAATTTCTCCAGGCATTAAATCTTTCTCACTAGCAAGTAAACCAGAATGTGGGTCCCCCTCATCATTAAAATATATTGGATCACGACAAAGAACCCTAGTTAAATGAATTCCAGGAAATTTTTCAGGTATTTCCAAATAAGCAGTAGCCATCAATTCTGCACAAGTCCCACTAGTTGGTCGAGTGCCATGACGATAGAGAGGATCAAAAGTCAATACATCAGTTATTGGATTGTAACTTATCTCAAAATTACCATCTAATAGATTAAATTGACCATATTCATACTTTTTAACTAATTTAGTTAACCCTTCGACATCCATATTAAAAGAATCCATAGTTAATTTATAAATGTTACTACTTATAAGGTATTAACTTACTAAAATAACTTTATAGAGGGGAATCTCCTATAAACCGAAACCTTTTTAAAGGGTTACAAAACAATTAACTTATACAGAGAGTATGTGTGAGAGAGCACTTTTAATAAAATTCGCTTTTTCTATAGATCATATTACGAGGTAACAGAATGAAATTTGAAGACTTTAACTTAAGTGATAACTTAATGCAGTCAATAAAAAGACAGGGGTTCACAGAACCTACAAAAATCCAAGCAGAATCAATCCCATTAATCCTAGAAGGAAAAGATGTTATAGGGGAATCAGCAACAGGCTCAGGAAAAACTTTAGCTTTTGGAGCTGGAATGATTGACCATACAGAACCACATGGTGGAATACAAGCTTTAGCTTTAGTACCTACAAGGGAATTAGCAGAACAAGTAAAAGATGAAATCAAAAAATTAGCTTTCAATAAAAAACTAAAAGTTTTAGCAATTTATGGTGGAGTTTCAATAAATACACAAATAACACAATTAAAATCAACAGATATTGTAATTGCAACACCTGGAAGGCTATTAGACCATTTAAACAGACGAACAATTAATTTATCAAAAGTTAAACTTCTTGTTTTAGACGAAGCAGATAGAATGGTAGAAATGGGATTCATTGAAGATGTTGAACAAATTATCCTTTCTTGTCCAAGAGAAAGACAAACATTATTGTTCTCAGCAACCATGTATGAACAAGCATTAGATATTGCCCATCAGCACATGAACAATCCAATAAAAATTCAAGCTACAAAGATGGTTGATCCAACCAAATTAACTCAGCATTATTATGATGTACCTGCAAATCTAAAAAAAGAATTGTTGATTCATTTATTAAAACAAGAAAAATCTGATTTAGTGATGGTATTCTGTAACACCAGAAGGGCAACAGAAAGTATCTGTAATGTTATAAAAGCTAATGGAATTAAAGCAGCACCAATTCATGGTGGCTTAAATCAACCAAAAAGACTAAAGGCAATTGAATTATTCAATCATGGAAAATTTAATGTTTTAGTTTGTACAGATGTTGCAGCTAGGGGTTTAGATATTCAAGGAGTAACTCATATTTATAATTATGATTTACCAAAAGAACCTTGTGATTATGTTCACAGAATAGGTAGAACAGCAAGAGCAGGACAAGAAGGTTTAGTTATTAAT
>JAGLOT010000072.1 GCA_023137655.1 Nanobdellota archaeon
ATAATAAGATTAAAAATTCTGAACGAATTAAAGAACATGTTAAAACTATTAAAGAATTATTAAAAAAGAAAGCAAGTGTAGTTATATTAGCACATCAGGGAAGTCCAGGTAAAAAAGATTATCTGCCAAGTATGAAACAACATGCTCAACTTTTAAAAAAATACTTTAAAGTGGAATATGTTGATGATGTTATTGGTGCAAGGGCAGTTAAAGCAATTAAAGAATTAAAACCAGGAAATGTTTTACTTTTGTCAAATGTAAGAAATTTAAAAGAAGAGTTTGCTCCAAGTAAAAGTAAAATTGAATGGAAAACTAATAAACTTGTAAAAACTTTATTTCCTTTATTTGATATTTATGTTAATGATGCATTTTCTGTAAGTCATAGAAATCAAACATCTATTGTTTCATTTCCAAAAGTACTGCCAAGTTGTGCTGGTAGGGTTATGGAAAAAGAAATTAGTGGTATGAAAAATGCACATCTTGGTAAGAAACCAATTACATATATTCTTGCGGGATTTAAACCAGATGATAATATTAAATTAATGAAATATGCTTTAAAGAACAATAAGGTAAATAAGATATTAACTGCAGGATTATTAGGTCATTTATTTGTTATAGCTAAGGGTTATAAATTAGGTGCACAGGAAAAATATTTGAAAGATAATAAAGTTTATTCTGCTTTACCTAAAATTAAATCCTTATTGAAAAAATATCCTAGAAAAATAATTATCCCTGTGGATTTAGCTGTGGATGCTAATAAAAAACGAAAAGAGATTAAAGTTAAGAATTTTCCCAGCGAATATGAAGTTTTTGATTTGGGAAAAGAAACCATTAAAAAATACCTTGACATATTAAAGAAGAGTAATACAATTTATTTGAAAGGCCCAACTGGTTGGTATCATGAGAAAAGATTTGGAACTTCAACTAAACAAATATTAAAGTTTATGGAGAAAACAAAATCTTATACTTTAATTGGTGGTGGTCATACAAATGATGCAATTGATAAATATAAACTTAATAAAAAGAAAATGAATCATATTAGTTTAAGTGGAGGCGCTTCTATTAGCTATTTAGCTGGTGAAAAACTTCCAGGAATTGAGGCCTTGAAAAAATGTACGATGTAATAACTTTTGGCTCTGCACTTGTTGATACTTTTGTATATACAGGAATGCATGAGATAAAGAATAAGGGTAAGAAATTAATAGCATATAATGTTGGCGAAAAGTTTCTAATCACTGAAACAGAGCAGTTTACAGGCGGTGGAGGAAGCAATACAGCAGTTAGTTTTGCAAGACTTGGTTTAAAGACTGGTATAATTACAAAATTAGGTAATGATTCTGTTGGTGAAGTTGTTCTGAAAGAATTGAAAAAAGAAAAAGTTGATTTTTTAGGTAAAAAGATTAAAGGAAGATCTGCATTTTCTGTGGTTCTTGATAGTTTTGAAAGGGATAGAACAATTTTAACATATAAAGCGATTACAAATGATATTGGAATTAATGATTTTAAATTAAAACCAACAAAATGGTTATACTTTTCTTCTTTAATGGGTGAAAGTCATAAAACTCAGGAAAAGTTAGCAAAGATTGCCAAGAAAAAAAGTATTAAAATAGCTTACAATCCTAGCAGTTATCAAACTTCTAAAGGTAGGAAATATCTTGCTAGCATGCTAAAGAATACAAGTTTATTAGTTTTTAATATGGAAGAAGCTAGAATGATTAGTAAGAAGAAATTAGTTTCTGATATTTTAATTGATTTGAATAAATTAGGCCCTGAAACCATTTGTATTACAGACGGGAAAGAAGCAGTTTATGTTTATGATGGAACCTATTTTTATAAAGCGAAACCTCATAAAATGAAAGTTTTAGAAAGAACTGGTGCAGGAGATGCTTTTGCTTCTGGTTTTGTTGCTGGAATTGTAAATGGCAAAAAAGTTGAAGAAGCAATTAGGATTGGAATTACAAATTCTGAATCTGTTATTAAATATAGGGGCGCTAAAAATAAATTATTAAAATATAACGAAGTGTTAAAGATTTTAAAGAAAAAACCTGTTAGGGTTGAGTTTGCTGAATAATAAAAGTACAAAAAGAGGTTAAAATGTTACCAGTCACCAGAGTTAATTTGAAACTCTGCAGACTGCAGACATTTTTTCACAAAAAGAGGTTCAAAAATGTTTGAAGAAAAACTATTAAGAGATGGAAAGTGTATTTTATTGGCCTATGATCAAGGGTTAGAACATGGCCCAACAGATTTTAATGATGTTAATGTAGATCCTACTTACATAATGGATTTAGCAGAAAAAGGACAATTCAATGGCGTTATCTTTCAAAGAGGTATTGCAGAAAAATACTATAGGAAAGAATCTGGAATTCCATTAATTGTTAAATTAAATGGTAAAACAAGATTAGAAAAAGGAGATCCAATAAGTCATCAATTATGTTCTGTTAAAGAGGCAGTGGATCTGGGTGCAGTTGCAGTGGGATATACAATTTATGTTGGAAGTTCACATGAAGCAGAAATGTTTGAAGAGTTTTCTAAAATTGTGGAAGAAGCACATGATAATGAATTAGCTGTAATTGTATGGATGTATCCTAGAGGAGAAGGTATAGCAGATGAATTTGATAAAGATATTTTAGCTTATTCTGCAAGAATTGCACTTGAATTAGGTGCGGATATTGTTAAAATGAAATATAATAAAAATCAAGATGATTTAAGGTGGATTGTTAAGGCTGCTGGTAAAACTAAAGTAGTTATTGCTGGTGGAAGTAAGTTAAGTGATGAAGAACTATTAAAAGAAGTTAAAGAAGAGATTGCATGCAGTACTTGTGGCCTTGCTATTGGTAGAAATATTTGGCAAAGAAACAACCCTTATGAAATTATAAAAAAATTGAAGGCGATAGTATGGGGATAGTAATTGTAAATTATAAAATATATGAGAAAGCAGTTGGCAAGAATGCATTAAAATTGACAAAAGCATTAGAGAAAAATGCAAAAGGTTGCAATTTAATGGTTGCTGTTTCTCCATTGGATGTTTATAATGTTGCTAGTAATACTAAAGTTAAAGTTTTATGTCAACATATTGATAATGTTGATTTTGGTAAAGGAAATGGCAAGATTATTGATAAATCAATTAAAGATAATAAAGCAAAAGGTGTTTTAATCAATCATGCAGAAGATAGAGTTGATATTAAAGATATTAAAGCAAATGTTGCAAGATGTAAGAAACTAAAAATGATTTCTGTTGTTTGCTGTGCTACTTTAGATATGACAAAGAAAATTTCTGCTTTTAAACCTGATTATATGGCCTATGAATTGCCTGAATTAATTGGTACTGGTAAAAGTGTTTCTTTATTAGAACCCAAAATAATTGAGAAATTTGTTAAGGTTGTTGGTAAAAAGAGTATTCCTTTATGTGGTGCAGGCGTTAGAACCAATGAAGATTATAAAGCAGCACTTAAATTGGGCACAAAAGGTGTTTTATTGGCTAGTGGGATTGGATTGGCCAAAAATCCGGGTAAAGTTTTGAAGGAATTAATTAAATAGTATTATTGTTACTAATAGGTAGTAATGATAGAAAGGTTTATAAAGAATTCTTAGAATTTTAATAATATGAAATTTAAAAATTCAAGTATAATAGATTATTTAGCTCATAAAGGTAAATATAAAATTGCTAATTTTATTGCAGAGAAATTTATTCAAGATGGACCAAGATTATTAAACCATCAAATGATTGATTCTCTGGTAGAAAGACATGGACATTATGATTTTGCTATTCAATATGCTGAAGAAAGAAATTTATTAGAGGTCTATGATGTATCTGAAATTCCATTAAACTCAACAGAACGGACAGCCATAAATGAAGAATTTAGGGCACTAATTCCTTTTTGGGCAAGAGAAAAATATTTTGCTAAGCATAGAAGTAAGAATGGTATGCCAATACCAAATCAAGAGAATCTTGCACACAGATTGGGATTAGATCAAACAAGATCCAGTATAGTTGCAAGCAAAAAACATTTGGATTATGTTGCAAGTTATTTGAACGAGTAATTACTTGTAAATGTTTTTTCTGTGGCCAATTTCAATAATTAAAATAAAAAGATCTTTTTTACGAATATCTGCTATAATGCTATATTTTCCTACTCGTAATTTATAAGTTTTTTCTCCAATTAATCTCTGAAAATGGGCTTCTGGCCGTATTTTTACTCTTTGAAGAACTGCAAAAATATGCTTTTGTTTCTCTTTTGGTAGCTTATTAAGAAATTTTAATGCTGAATCTGAAAAATTTATTTTATACATTTAAATTCCTAATTCTTTTTTAACTTCTTCTTCTGTGAAAAAAATACCTTTTTTATAATCGGCCCTTGCTTTTTTAATAGCCCGTTCAGTTTCTTCTGATAATTCCATTGTATCCTCC
>JAGLOT010000073.1 GCA_023137655.1 Nanobdellota archaeon
GAGTCATAACATCTGTATGAATTTTACCTGGCTGTTGAGTAGCCAATATTAATGAAATTCCTGGCTGTCTACCTTCCCTCATGATTGTAACTAGAGCATCTGTAGAAGCCACTTTCCCTTTATTTGGTAAGAATTCATGTGCTTCATCAATAACTAACCAAACCAATGGCATTTCTTGTTTATCTTCCTTCTGCTCTGTAAAATATTCCATTGAGCTTTTCAATGCATCATATTCTTCTTTTTTCCTAGCTTCCATTCTTTGAATAAATAAATGCTGAGCAACAATTCCAACAATTAATGCTTTGATATCCCATCCATGCGGCATTGTTGCATAACAACTTAAATCTAATACTGTAGTCTGGCCACCTTTTGCTAAATCAGAAAGTTTAGTACCTGTATCACTAAAAACCCCCCAGGTTTTTGCCATTTCAAACATACTTTTTACAGCATCTTTAATTTCTCGTTCTGAATTTTCATCTGCACCTATAGCTTTAATGACATCATCCAAATTATATTTCTCTTTCTCTTTTAATTTCTCAATTACATTAGCAATAAGAATTCCTTCTGGCCCATACTTATCTTGTTTAAATGCAAGGCACCAATCATCCTGATTAATTTGAGAAGGACTTAATGAAAATGGAAAATCTGTTGGTATCCCTTTCTCCTTAAACTCTGCATGAGATTTATACGGCGTATAAATCACAATTTGCATAGCCCTAGGTTCTAAATTCCAACTTTCCAATAATTCATAATCTTGTTTATTTGGATATTTCATGGTCCAATAAATACCCATGGTATCCAAAAGAATTATACTTAAATTCTGTTTAATTTCAGGTTCTAATAATTCAAAACCTTCTGCAATAACCCCCATGGTATAAGATTTACCTGCGCCCCTCTTACCACAAATAAACATAACGTGTGCTCCAGCAACATCTAATTTTACTTCACCAGATAAAGAAGTCGTCTGGCCCATCTTAACATAATGTTTACCAATAAGAATTGTACCCCTACTGCCATACTTTTTTCTGTCTTTTTCTAGCCTTCCAACTATAATTTCTTGCATATTTTATAAATAGAACCTCAAGATTATAAATATTTCGTGAAATTAGTTAAGGATATAATTAAGAGGTTAATTATATGCGAAAACTAATCTTGAAGAAGGCCAAAATCTACTTAAAACTCATATCTTCTTCTAAATTCCGATTTATCCTATTTAAACTTAAATCGACTATAAACTACTCCAGAATTAAGACAAAAACCGAAACGTTTATTTATGTGGGATTTCTCTCTTTAAGAATATAAATAAATATCTTATAAAAAAGGGGTGTACTAGGTGATTAAACATGAGTGATTTTAACTATAATGAAGATGAAGAAGACATGGAAGGAAATGTCTATATTGATGAAAAAGAAGCGGTTCTTGAAGAGGATCTTTTCCTAGATAAAGACTTAAAAATCAAAAAGAAAGATGATGATGATGATTTTTATAAAGAATCTGATGAGGAAGAAGAAAAACAAAAAACTCTTCTAGATACAAAAAAACCAGAAGAAAAAAAATCTATTGAGGAAAAACCAAAAGTGATACCTCCAGTAGTTGTTCAAAATTCTAAGAAATCAAGAGAAATTAAAAAAGAGAGTGTGGAGGTCAAAGTGGAAGATAAAAAAGTCAAGGAGAAGGCAAAAACTCCCAAAAAACCAGTGGGTAAAAAAAAGCCTGCAAAAGTAGAGAATAAAACCTCTAACAAAAAAGAGGTCAAAGCAAAAGTATCTAAAAAGAAAAGTACAAAGAAAAATTATTTCTGGCCAATATTTATTTCCTTGGCAATAATTGCATTAATTGTTTTTGCAGTAATTTATTTCCAAACACCAGCTAATGTTAACAATAAAGTTGTTGCAAAAGTTAATGGTCAAGAAATAACAATGGAAGAACTAAATAAAGAATATGAATTCTTTTTCTTTATGGGTGGACTTCCTGAAGAATATAAAAGTGAAATAACAAAAGAAATTTTCCTTACATCTTCTATGGTGTCTGAAGTAATTATACTCCAAGAAGCAGAGAGAAACAATATTGTTGTTTCTGATGAAGAAGTCAATGCTTTCCTTACAGAATCAATTTCTGTACCAGGTGCAAGCATGGAACAATTTGAAGAAGCAGCTAATAGCAGAGGCTTAAGTTTAGAAGATATTCATAAATATCTTAAAAGACAACTTATCAGCTTTGAAGTATTAAATAAGACAGTCTTGGGGGAAATTGAGGTTACCGATGAAGATATATTTGCAGCATATAATGAAAATATTGCATTGTTTGAAAATCAAGGTCAAAGCTTTGCAGATGTAAAAGATTACATTGAACAAACAATATTAACACAAAAACAAAGAGATGCAGCACAACTATACATGGATGATTTAAGAAGTAATGGAAGTGTTGAAATCTATTATTCAGAAGAGCAAGCTCTTCAAGAAACCGTAACTGAAACAACTGAAGAAGAATTAGTTGAAGAAGTTGTAGGAATAGATTTAATCAAAACCTTTGAAGAAACAGGCGATGAAATGTGTTATGATGAAGATGGTAAACCATTAGTCATTCTATTTTCAACAACCTATTGCCCACATTGTGTATGGATTAAAGATACATTTGATTCTGTTGTAGCAGAATACGATGTAGCAGCATATCATTGGGAGCTTGATAAAGGCGATAATTTCTTAACTGCAGAAATGGAATCTACATTACCTAAACAACATATCGACATCTTAAAAGAATATAATCCACAAGGATATGTTCCAACATTTGTTGTTGGTTGTAAATACGTAAGAATTGGTAATGGCTATGAAGCAGAAGATAGTCTTGTTATGGAAGAAAACGAATTAAGGGCAATAATTGAGTCTTTAATTTAATATTTTAAAAAAAATATTGACTTGAAGAAATTAATTTCTTCTTGTTAAGTTTTATTTTTTTATTTCTTTTTTTTATTATAACTTGAAGGTTTATCCTTCTTGTTAATTTTTTATTTTAAATAAAATTTAATCTATTTTTAGTTCTATTCCTTCTATAGCAGTATATAGTTCTTCCACTCTTGCCGGTTTTTTTAGTAAAGTGAGATTATACTGTTTACCAATTTCTGGCGTCCAACAAGACCCTGTATTTCCAGAATATATAATTATTTTATTCTCATAACCCATTTCTCTTGCTATTATAGCTAAATCCACACCATTACCCTCTGGCATTAAACAATCGAATAATAATACGTCATAACTAAAAACATACTCTAATATCTCATTAAGTACGGTTTTATAATTTGAGAATTCCCCTATTTCATAACCCCGTGCGCCTAAGACCTCCATAGTTATCTTTCTTACTTCCTCATCATCGTCCACATGTAAAATTTTTTTTGAATTTACTTTAGATTCAAGATTTAGTATTTCAGAGTCTATTTCTTCAGCCATTTTAATAATAAATATAAGATTATCTTATAAATCTTTCTACTTTAACTACTAAATAGTTATAACTTCTGCCTAACTAAATAATAGATAATGGATAATGGTTTAATCTTACTGTGATCCTTAATATCCCCCATAAAGTCCATTATTAAATGTAAGCTCACCCCTATTAAAACAGCTAAAAAGAACAAATGAATTGGTGCTAGTAAAACTAAAGGAATTATTGTCTCAATTGTATGGAATATGTATAATCCTTCTTTATACCCTTGATTAAAGTACCTTATAGAATTAAATAAATTCCAATCTTTTTTTCTAAAAACATAAACTAAATAATGATCAAAGTCTACAAAAAAGCCACCAATATAGATTGCTAAACCCCAAAAACCAAAAAATGGCCATAATAGCACAGCCAATATTGTTGATGTAATGAAATGTATTCTAGGTAACATAAAAATGTTAATCTATTCAAATTTATATTATTTTCGTAAGATTTATAAGAATAAAACCATAAATTAATCTTATGAATAAATTTCTTAAAGTTTTATTGAAAGCATTACCTTTAGCAGGTCCAATGATTGTTTTTATATTCACAAAAAATGAATATTTAATAGCCCTCAGTATTATCCTATTTATAACAATAATTCTTAAGGTTAAATACTACAAAAACGAATGGATAATTCTTTTAGTTGGTATTGTTTGTGGCATTATTGGAGAAGTAGGTGGGGATTTAATTTACAAAATGCAATCTTGGGAATCTGGTTCTTTCTTTGGAGTCCCTATTTGGTTACCTTTATTCTGGGGATATATATTTCTTTTAACAAGAAGGGTGGGTAATCTTATTGTAAAGAATAAAGAAAATTAATAGTTTAATTATCCAATTAAACCTAATTGGTATAGTGCCCAACCTGCATATGTTTTTGGTTGATATACTACATTAGCTGTTAGTGAGGCTCCAA
>JAGLOT010000074.1 GCA_023137655.1 Nanobdellota archaeon
ATAATAATTATAAGACTATTATTTTAGTCTAAAAATATAAAAAGGTGATGAAAAATGAAAAATGAAAAACAAGATCATATGGCTTTAGTTGCTATTGTTGGCATTGTTGCTATTGTTGGATTATTCTTAATGTTCACAGGCAATGGAAACGATTCAGCAGTAGTTTCAGAAGAAACAAGCGAAAACATGGCAGGACAAGCCATAAGAGTAGGAATTACAAGTGAAAAAAAAGGTATTGAGAACAATTATGAATCAAAAACATCTGACCTTAATAGTGTTGAAATTATCCAGGTAATTAGAAATTCTAACCTAGAAAAAGATAACCAAGATGAATTAACAAGATTTGTTGAAACTCAAGCAGCCATTAATCCTGCAATAGCATGGGAATGGGGCATTGATCCTGCTGATGGATCTTTTTGGATCTGTATAGGTGGTTGGTGTTGGAATGGCCCAGGTAATTATTAATTTTTTTCTTTTTTTATTTAATTCTAATTTCTAACAAAACATTTATTCAATAAATCAAGTTCTGTAAAGTAAATTTTGTTTTCTTAACATAAGATTTATAAACCAGTATACACATTAGTATACTAGATAATAATTATAAGACTATTATTTTATAATTAGTCTAAAAAATATACAAGGTGATAAATAATGAAAAACGAAAAACAAGATCATATGGATTTAGTAGCTATTGTAGGTATAGTAGCTATTGTTGGATTATTCTTAATGTTCAATAATTCAAGTTCAGCAAGGGTTGCATCAACAACAGAATCAACATTAACCGAAGAAATTGGGGACCTTACAGGTCAAGCCCATAAAACTGACAAACCACAAGTGATTGTAGGGGAAATAGTAGTTGGCGGAAAAAAACAATCTGAAGATCAATCATTTCAAATTCTTAAAGGTATTTTAGAAAATGCTCAATGTGATGAACCTTGTCCAGATTGTGATACAGCTTGTGTTATCGCAAATTTACCTAACTATAAAGATGAAGGATTTTCAATTTACATAGGTAATGAAAAGATTGCTACATTAAATAATGTTGAAGAAATATTATTGGGTGAAGAAACTGATGATCAAGGTCAAGGATATGCAGCATGTGTTGACGCTGGAAGCTCTTGGTGGGCTTGTGCACTAGCAAATTATATATTCTAAATATTTTCTTTCTTTTTTTATATTTAATTCTAACTTAATAAAATAATAATCTAATATAATTTAGTTAAATAATAAAGAAATAATTATTTCTTTTTCTTATGGGACTTCATCTTCTTGGTAATACCTATATACTCCACTAGACATCTGCTCGTAGCATTTATATATAATTCCCGCATATAAATAATTATGAAAAAAGAAATTGCAATTAAACTATTTCAAGATAATAAAGTCAGAGTTAAATGGGCTCCTGAAAAAGAAGAATGGTATTTCTCAATAATTGATGTAATTGCTATTTTAACTGATAATACATTCCAAAGTGCAAGAAACTATTGGAAGGTTCTAAAATTTCGTTTAAAAGAAGAAGGCAATGAGTCGGTTACAAATTGTAACCAACTGAAATTACAATCATCAGATGAAAAATATTACTTAACAGATGTTGCAGATACAGAACAATTACTAAGATTAATTCAATCAATTCCATCAAAGAAAGCAGAACCATTCAAAATATGGCTTGCTAAAGTAGGTTATGAAAGGATAGAAGAAACTGAAGACCCTGAAAAGGCATTTGATAGAGCTATGGCAACCTATCTCAAAAAAGGTTATTCCAAGGAATGGATTAATCAAAGATTAAAGAGTATAGAAATCCGAAAGGAATTAACAAATGAGTGGTCTGATAGGGATATAAATAATCCTTCTGATTTTGCTACACTAACTAATGAATTAACTGAAGCATGGTCTGGTAAATCTGTCAAAGAATATAAGAAATTTAAAGATTTAAAGAAAGAAAATTTACGAGATAATATGACTAATCTAGAATTAGTATTAAATATGCTTGCAGAAACCACAACAACTGAAATAACTAAAACTGAAGATTCTCAAGGATTTAAAGAATGTAATGATTCTGTCAAAAAAGGTGGAAAAATTGTAGGCAACACAAGAAAAGAAATTGAAAAAACATTAAAAAAGCCAATTATTACTTCAAAAAATGCTAAAGAGTTACATTTTAATAACAAAAAGAAACTAAAGTAATTCCATCGAATTCGATGGAATTACTTTTTCTTCTTCTTTACTTCTTTCATCTTCTTGGTAATAGCCATCTTTTCATTGCATTTACCACATTCAAAGACAACAGATTTAACCCCTTTGAAAGTTTTTCTCTTAAAAGGAACTTCTGCTTCACCTTCAAATTCACAGAATTCACAGATATATTTAATCTGCATACTTAATGATTCTTCATGTTCAACCTTCTCTTCAGAATAACCGCATTCAGGACAAATATATTCTGTAGCTCTAATCTTAGGCCTACCAGTTTTTTCATTAAGTGGTTTTCCCATTACAGCCTTTTTACATTTAGGGCATTCTTTCTTGTAAACCCAGGCCATTGCTTTACCTTTTTCACCTAAGGCTCTTCTTGTAAAATATAAACACTCCTTCATACTTTCTGGTAGTTTTAACATAGTAATTTCCTCCATTAAATAAATGTTATAACCTTACAAAATTTTTAATTCTGTTTGTTTTAACATATTATCACATTCACTTAATAATTAAAATAATCTTATTTACTTATAAAATTTAAGAAATTCTCAAGGGTTTATTTAATTTACTAAAACTACTCTCTTGGAATCATATGAATTAAACCTGTTTCTCCAAAAATGACTTCGCCATCATAAAGTGTCCATTCAAGATTATCTATAGTAGAAATTCCAATTTTTAATTTTTCACCATTCTCAAATTGTCCATCACCCAATATATGAAATCTACTATAAACACCATCATCATTAAGATCTGAACTTGGAGAAACATATTCAACACTATCTCTACCTTCAATGTGTAAAACATAACCTTCAAGATCTCCTAAGTTTGGAACCAAAAGATCAAATCCAACTGGTAATTCCCCCTCTAAAGGTGTTACGTTCTCATAAACATTAAATACCATAGCCAAATTTTCTAAATAACTAATTCTAGGTTCTATAGAATTCATAGTTTGATAAGGGGTCAAATTAGTATTTAAAGAAGTTATAGCCCCACAACCTAATGTTAAGACCCCAGATGTAACTAATGCCACCAAACTTTTGTTTCCCCTCATAAGTAGCAAGAACTATAATCATTATTTAAAATTATCTTTTATTTAACAATAATCTAAGATTTAGTATAACTTTACTCATAAAAGTCGCTTCATTTGTGAGTAATCTATTACGAACAAGTGTAAAAGTTTCTTTAAGAAATTCTTTTCACTTGTGAACAAATTGCGAACAGTGTAACGACCTAAAGTCTCTTCACTTGCGAATTTACGAACAAGTGTAAAGGGTTTCCTTAGGAAAGCCTTTTCAATTCTATACTAACTGCTTCCTCATTAACCCTTATATAACGAGGGCATAAGGTATATTCATACTCTTTCTCACTGCAATAGTCTATTATTTTCCCTTTCTCTTCTTCATTACTAAACTTAACTATTACATTAATTCCTTTTTTATCCTTATGAATAATCTTGAACTTTTTAAGATCCTTTTTGACCTTCTTACTTGTATTACATAACTGTTTTAACCGTTTCTTAGCCATTAATAGTTTATCAACTAGCTTCTCAAAATAAACATCTGCAAATTCAACCCCTTTAATATCAATTTGTTCAGCAATCCTATCATCATCGGTTGCAATAAAACCACCATAGCCCAAATCAACTACCTTTGCCTGACCAAAACTACCAATTAAAATATCTGAATGTAAATCTACTTTCTTAGATAAATTGCAAACATCCAATATAATCAACCCTTTAAATTTCTTCCTAATCCCTTTAACGTCCTGCTCTGCAAAATAGCCTGCTAAAGACTGATAAAGTAAAACACCCTCTAATTTCTTCAAATTATTTGATTTAATTAAACCATAATCTGTTTTAATCTCTTCTTGTTCTAAACCAAATTTTTTAGGAAATTGCCTATAGGTCATCCAACCTCCTTGATCTGGAATATAAACTTTAGAATTACCCAATTTCTGAGCTGTTTTAAGTGCAACTTTAATGGCACTATTACCTCTATCAACAAGAAATATATGCTTTTTCTTGATAATGTGCCTTAATTCATCCATACTTAAAAATTAACCTCAGAGTATAAATACTTTTTGGAAGAATAATATATAGAGGGCTAACCTCATAACCTCAAAATATATAATTAAAAACATAATTTCAAAACATTAAATGTTTATATATAAAAGCCCA
>JAGLOT010000075.1 GCA_023137655.1 Nanobdellota archaeon
AATGGTTGAACTATTTTATTCTGATTTTTAGATATTCTAACTGATAAAAAGTTTGGTAAATACTCTACTTTCTTAAATAAACCAATAATGCCTAAATTGGTTACCTTAATTGCTTTTTCAAAATCCTCTGGTTCTAAAATGGTTGCTGGAAACCCTAATTCTTCTGCACATTCTCTAATTGCTGTCAAATTAAATGTATCTCCCGCTGCAACATGACCACCAACAGTTTTATCATATAACCCTGAATTTTCTGTTTTAATTTTGCTTCTTTTTTGCAAATAAATTCCACCTGTAGAATTAATTAAAATTAATCTAATCGATTTAACTTTCTTAGTTATCTTACTAGTTTTTTGAAATTCATCCTTAATCTCAGAATAAAACTTCTTTCTCTCTTCAATACCAATTAGATTGGAGTCTAAATCATATACCTCTAATTTCTCAGACATAATCTAACAAAATCAGTTTTGATTTAATAAACTTACTAAATTTAACATTATACCAAAGTAAATAAAACTATATAAACTTAATATCTCTCCTAATTCTATGTTAACTCTAAGAGATACCCTTCTCCACTACAAAAGGCCTGACGTCCAAAAAGCAATGGTTCTCTCTGCTAAGAATAGAGAATTAGGTGTAATGTTTAATCAAAAGTTTGGAAGACGACCAGACACATTAAACTATCCTGCAGACGTCTTAGAATTTGTAAAAAAAGGGGCAACATCATTCCATTTATCAGAAGAACTATGGGAGGATCCACTACAAATAAAAACAGATATGCCAAAAAAAGAAATGTCTGAATTAAGAATTGGTTGGGACTTAGTCTTAGATGTTGACTTTGAAGTTTGGGAAATAACTAAAATAATAACAGACCTATTAGTCAAAGCATTAAAACAACACAAAATCTCTTCTATTAGCTGTAAATTCTCAGGCAATAAAGGTTTCCACCTTGGAGTTCCATTTGAAGCATTCCCTGAAAAGGTAATTGTTGAAGGAGTTATGAAAGAAACTAAAGACCTATTTCCTGAAAGTGTACAAAGAATAGCAGAATATCTAATGGATTATATCGATAGTAAATATACTAACTTTGAATTATCAAAAAAAATAGTTAAAAGTCCAGAATTTATAGATTACTTAAAAGAAAAAAAGAAAACTCTAGAAGAAGTAAGTATTGAAGTTTGTGGTAATAAAAAGTGCAGTAAATATGGGGCTGTAATCCCTAGAAAAAAAGCAACAGAAGAAACAGAATTTATTTGTAGCATTTGCAATAACAATATCAAAACAAAAGAGAAAATTAGATTTATGAAATGTCCAAAATGTGAAAAAAATGGCATTAATAATATTATGAAGAAAATTAAAACTTCTTCAAATAAACAAATCTGCCCAGCATGTGAAAAAGATAAATTCATTAACAAAGTTGATTTAAAAATTGACACAATCCTAATCTCTTCTAGACATTTATTCCGTGGCCCATACTCTATGCATGAAAAATCAAAACTAGTTTCAATCCCAATCAATCCAGATAAAATTTTAGAATTCAAAAAAATATTTGCAGAACCTAAAAATATTATTCTAAACAAATACTTTTTCCTTAACAGAGATAATGTAAAAAAAGGCGAAGGTAAAAATTTAATTACTCAAGCATTTGATTCTCGCCCAGAAATTGAAGAAGAAAGAATTGTAAAAGAAGTTAATTATGAAGATATTAAAGATGCAATTCCAGAACAACTCTTCCCCCCTTGTATTCAAGAAGGTTTCAAGGGAATTAAAGATGGAAGAAAAAGATTCTTATTCACATTAATAAATTTCTTAACAAGTGTTGGTTGGAATTATGATCAAGTTGAAGACTACATGCATAGGTGGAATAAAAATAATGAACTCCCCATAAGGGAAGTTTTAATCAAAGGGCAAATACGTTATCATAAACAACAAAAGAAAAAAGTTCTTCCACCTAATTGTGATAATAAAATGTATTTTATGGATATTGGAATTTGTAAACCAGATGCATTATGTAAAAATATAAAGAACCCTGTAAGCTATGCACGAATCAAAGCAAAATCTATTTCTGAAAATAAAAAGAAACCTAAGAAAAAGAAACCCTCTAAAACACCCATCAATAAAGACAATCCACCACCTAAAAACAAAAAAGAATAAATTCTAATAAAAACTTTTCAATTTCTTTACCCAAAGATTTATTAAAGAGTTCCGTTTTTCAAAACAAAATTTCAAAAATGTATGAACTAATTATTTGCGAAAAACCGAATGCTGCAAGAAAGATTGCAGAGGCACTTGCAGATGATAAACCAACCAAAAAATCTTCTAAAACAAGAGTTCCTTATTACATACTAACTCATGATGGAAAAGACATCATGGTTGTAAGTGCTGTAGGTCATATATACGGACTTACACAAAAACAAGGAATTCTAAAATCCAAATATCCTGTCTTCGACATAGAATGGCAACCTAGCTCCAAATTAAAAAAGGGACATTTCAGTTCTAAATATCTTGCTGTTATCAAAAAATTTGCAAAAGATGCAAATGAATTTACAGTTGCAACTGATTATGATGTTGAAGGAGAAGTCATTGGACTAAATATAATTCGATATGCATGTAAACAAAAAGATGCTAACCGAATGAAGTTCTCCACATTAACAAAAAACGATTTAGTTAAATCCTATAAAAATAAATCCCCCTCAATTGATTGGGGTCAAGCAAACGCAGGAGAAACAAGACATATAATGGATTGGTTCTTCGGTATAAATTTATCAAGAGCATTAACTGCATCAATTAAAGCAATTGGAAGTTTCAAATTAATGTCTACCGGAAGGGTACAAGGCCCTGCATTAAAGCTAGTTGTAGACAAGGAAAAAGAAATCAAGGCATTTATTCCCGTACCATATAATACCATAGAACTTACAGGTAAAAAAGACAAGGAAGATATTTTTGCAATACATGAAGCAGGAAATATATTTGATAAAGAAAAAGCTAATACACTATATAATAATTGTAAAACTCAAAAAACAGCAGAAGTAAAAGATGTAACTGCCAAAAAATTTGAATCGCAGCCACCACATCCTTTTGATTTAACTTCCCTGCAAATTGAAGCACACAAGTGTTTAAGAATTTCTCCAAAAAGAACTTTGGAAATTGCACAAGAACTTTATACAAATGGATCTACTTCATATCCAAGAACTTCATCTCAAAAATTACCTAAGGAAATTGGATATACTAAAATCCTTAAGGCACTTTCAAAATTAAGAGATTATAAAGATAGCGCAGAATTCCTATTAAAATTAAAATCCTTAAAACCAAATGAAGGTAAAAAAGACGACCCAGCACATCCAGCTATTTATCCAACCGGAGAAAGACCTAAATTTAAATTAGATCAGGAACAAAAAGTCTATGATTTAATTGTAAAAAGATTTATGGCTACTTTTGGAGACTTTGCTGTAAGAGAAACAATTACTGCAAAATTAGATTGTAATAAAGAAATCTTTGTAACAAAAGGTACAAGAACTGTCAAAGAAGGATGGTTTGCACTATATAGACCTTATGTAATGTTACAAGAACAAACTTTGCCAAAAATGGAACAAGGGGATCCTATTAAAGTCCTGAAAATTGATAAATTAGACAAACAAACTTTACCTCCAAAAAGATTTACTGAGGCATCTATAATTAAAGCTCTTGAAAAAGAAAATCTAGGTACCAAAGCTACCCGAGCATCCATAATTGAAACCTTAGAACGTAGAGGATATATAGAGGGAAAACCCCTAGAAGCAACTGAAATTGGTATTATTACAGAAGAAACCCTTGAAAAATACTCTCCAGATATTGTAAATCCTGAATTAACCAGAAATTTTGAACATCAAATGGATGAAATTCGCCAGGGAACTAAAGAAAGTAAAGATGTCATAGAAGAAGCAAAAATTAGTGTTACTAAACTTGTTGAAAAATTTAATTCTCACCTAAAGGAAATTGGAACAGAACTTCAAAAAGCCAATAAAAAAACTCAAGAAACTCAAGCCCACGTAGGTACATGTCATAAATGTGGTAAGGGGAATCTCGTAATTAAGAAGGGTAGATTTGGTTTATTCATAGCATGCGACCAATATCCAGAGTGTAAGGCCACATTTAAACTGCCTTCCAACGCATTAATCAAGGTAACTGAACATATCTGTAAAGAATGTGATCATCCTCTTGTACAAGTCATTAGAAGGGGCAAAAGACCACAAGAAATGTGTATTTTCCCTGATTGCCCATCAAAAAATCAATTAGAAGAAGGAGAAACTAAAAAACCTACAATTAAAGTCAACGAAAAAAATGAAATTGGCAGAAAATGCCCTAAATGTAAATCTGAATTA
>JAGLOT010000076.1 GCA_023137655.1 Nanobdellota archaeon
CCAGAAGGTTCCCAAATCAATCCCAAGAATCACAAAAATTTATATAGATAAACTAATTATCTAAATCAATGTTTAATATTTTTAAGAATTTTGCATCAAAAAAAGAACTCTCATATTTAGATAATAAATTATCAAAATCATTTGGAGGGGTAAGGCAAGATACTTCAACTTTATTTGAATGGATAAAATATCTTGATCAAAGAATTTCTGAACAACAAAAAACATTATCTGAAATTAATCAAAAAGTATCCAATATTCCAAAAAAAGATTATGGTAAAGAAGTCAATGAAGCATTAGAAAATATTCATTCACTTAATGAAAAATTAAATCAAACAATCAGTTATTGCCATCATCTTAATCAAAAAACAGAATATAAGGAAAAACCAGTTGAAAAGACTATTGTTAGGGAAATTATACAAGAAAAACCTAAAACATTTAAGGAAAGGCTAATTAAAAAAATAACTAGAAATTCTAAAAATTACATTAAAACAGTTATTCTTAATCTAATATCCAAATATGAGGGAATCTCCTCTGCAAAATTAAGGGAAATTGTAGTCGAAGAACAGGGATTATGCTCTAAAAGCTCATTTTATCGGACTTTAACGGAATTGGAGAATTCAGGGGATGTAGAAGTGAAGCATCAAGGCCCTGAAAGAATTTATATTTCGAGATTACTTAAAACTGTAAGATAGAAAATTATATAAATAATACGTCTTTGTGAATTTCTACAGTGTTAAACACAGATTTTTGGGGGGCAAATAGTAAGATTTCTGAGCTAAAGAATGCAATAAAATCCTCTTTTCTTAAAATCAAAGAAGAATTAAATCAACATTTAGATACTATTAATGATAATACTGCAGAAATTCAATCTAATTATGACTCTACCAATAGGATAGAAGCTAAAATAGACAAACTTAACGAGCGTATAGAAGATCTAGAATTATTATTCAGAAGCTATAATAATGAATCAATTACCTCATTTAAAATCAAAACGCTCACTAAAAGAGAACAAGAAATCTTTCTTGCACTCTATACTTTGGAACAAGATACCGAACCAGTTACTTATGCAAGAATTGCGCATTTCCTTGCACTAAGCCCATATATTGTTGAGGGCTATATTTCTAATTTAATTGGTAAGGGGGTCCCTGTTATCAAAAGTTATTCTGGGGATATGGTATTTATCCGTTTAGATCCAATTTTTAGAGAAATCCAGGCAAAAAGAAATCTTGCTAAAATCTCAGAATCAATTTATCAGAAAATAAATAGTATTTAAAACCTTTAATCAACGATTATAAATTATCTAATGGACTTTTAACCTTCTTTAATTCTTCTTTTGATACTCTTGTGTATATCTGAGTTGTTTGCAGGTTAGAATGGCCTAGTAACTCCTGTATTTTCCTTATATCCACACCTGCCTCCAATAGATGCGTAGCAAAACAATGCCTTAATGTGTGGGGTGTTACTTTTTTATTGATTTGAGCTACTTCTGCAGCTTTCTTTACAATTTTCTCTATATATCGTGCTGAAAAGGGTCCTTTAGGCCCTGAAAATACATATTCTCGATCAGGCAATTTCTTCAAATATTTCTTTAATTCATTAAGTAGATTATTTGCCATAATAACAAGCCTATCTTTTTTACCTTTACCAGCCCTTACCCATGCAATTTTCTCTTCAAACTCAATATCTCTAACTCTTAAATTAATACACTCACTTAATCGAAGACCAGAACTATATAACATTTTGATAATAAGCATATTTCTTTCATTTCCAGAATTTGCAATTAATCTTCTAACTTCAGTCTTACTTAATACAACTGGCAATTTTTTCTCTGCTTTTGAAGTTTTGAAATTCACAATCTTCTTTTTCAGGATTTCATCATAATTAAATTTCAAGGCAGCTCGAACTAAAGAAATTGATGAAACAGAATAATCCCTGCCAATCAAATAACTTAGATAACTTTTTACATCATCTTCATCAATTTCATTTTCTGGTTTTTTGATATAATTAAGAAAGTTAATATTATGGTAAAGATATGCCTTTATTGTTTGCTTACTAAACCCGCGAAGTCGCATTTCTGTGTTTAATTTGTTCATCTTATGCCTTTATCGACGAGAACTTTGTTCGTATAAGATACATTAAACGAACAAATATATAAATCTTCCTCTGAAAGCAGTATTTTTGCCTATTTTTACCAAAAGGTTGGGATTTTTATTACTTTTTCATATTTAGAAGAAAAATTAGATATTTTAGTTTTTTTATTTTCAAATAAATTGAGATTTGAATTTTTTCATAAAATTATTTTTCATAAATTTTTGCAAAACTTACAAGAATTTGTTTCCATATTGAAATAAAACATATAAAACATTTAATAAAAGATTAAAACTTTTATTTGGGGTAAAATCAACTACAATATATAGTTTATAGGATATAAATACATCAAGAATAAATTATTTAATCAATGATTAAAACCTTTATTAGCACATAAATGCAACTAGAACATATATATTAAAGAAGATATAATAAAAATAATAATCGATGATTAAAAGTTTTAACCAACGTAACTCAGGGCTTTTTCTTGTTTCTCTTTCTGGGCCATTGCACCTTTCTGCAATAATCCCTTCAGTTTATCTTCAAAATCTTGTGCCTTTTCCAATAATGGTTTAGTATCCACATCTAATCCAAGATATTTATCTAGAAATTCAATAATCTTAGCAGCTGCACCACTATCTGGCAATTTAGTATGAGTTTCTGCAAAGAAACAAGTCAAAGTTTTCTTGCACATAACCATTAAAGCAGAAGTTATGCCCATGATTATGCCCTCTTTCATTTCTTGCAAATCATATTTACTTAATATTGTCTTCTTTTTTGCATTATTAGAATAATAGTAAACTTTACTATTGTCAGTTGCTTGATTTGTACCGACACCCTCTAAAGAAACAATCTCTTTAGCATTTAACAGAGATGCTACTTTAAGTACAATTTTAGCTGCCTTCCACTCAACACCTTGAGCAGCAGCAATAGAATGAATAATAACTAAATGATATTTTTTATTATAATAGATACCAATTGGTTGTACTAAGAGTCCATTATGGATTGCAGTTGTTGCAGGTAATTCTTCAAACCAGTATCTACCAATTAATTCACATTTGAGATGATTTACTAAATATTCTGTGGCTATTGTTCCTACTAATCCAAAACCTGGAAAACCTTCAATTATTGTAACGCCTTTTGGCTTTTTTGTAAGAATTAATTCCATTAAGTCACCTCTTTAACATAATAGATTTTTAGGTTATTTAAATCTTATTATCTTCTTGCAATTTTTACTACCACAATTACAAAACATTTCAGTTCCAGGAACCATTTCATCAGAATAATCACTTGTGATTTCTTCGCCTTTTTTGATATCCCTTGCAGCAAATACTCCATTATTATGAATCTTAGAATTTTGAATTAGCAAATCCAATTCAAATTTAATAATTTTAACTTCGGTTTCTTCATTAACTTTGAACTTATAATATCCACTATAGGTTTTGTACATTTCATCTTTAGAATTAAATTTTTCATGGCCAACCCAATCTTTATCAGATAAATTTTTGAATTTGGTAACCAAAACAGAAGTTACCTTAGCTTTTGCAAATGGTTCTTTATTATTATTTGTAAACAGTAATTCATCATCAACAGAAATATTTTTGTTGTCGTTAATTCTCCAAGTACAAGTCTTAGAACCCTCTAATATCTTTTGAGGTAAATCCTCAGCAAACTTTAATTGCTTCATTTTTTCTCAAAGAAACCCTTCATCTTCTTAATCAAACCATTAAACTTTTTATCATCTTTCCGTAAATCTTTTTTACTAACTACTTTCTTTTTCTCAAGTTTCTTAGTTTGCTTAAGTCCTTTTTCTTTATTTTTCTTGTATTGTGCCATATCCAATCAACCTAAATCTTGAACCAACCATCCTAGAAATTGTAACTCTTTGCCCAACTTCAGCACAGATAGGTAATTTTAATTTAACCATAAAAACATCTTTATGAAATTCTGTAACAAAACCTGCTGTAACAGATGAATTTACATTAAGCATAAGAACTTCTTTAATCTTTATAGGATCAACATCTAATTCTTCTTTTGTCCCAACAACTCTTTCCAATAAAGTAGATTTAAGTTTAACTTCTTCCCATACAGGGGGCATTTTACCCTTTAAACCTACAACATTTCCACTTAAAGA
>JAGLOT010000077.1 GCA_023137655.1 Nanobdellota archaeon
TTTACGACGTAATTATAGTGGGGGCAGGTCCAGCAGGACTATTTGCAGCATATGAGTTTTCTAAAACAAATCTTAAAGTTTTACTAATAGAAAAAGGCAAATCAATAAAAGACCGTCCTAGAAAAGATGTAATGTGTGGTATTGGGGGGGCAGGAACATTCTCAGATGGAAAATTACATTTCACACCAGTATTAAGTCATGAGAAAATTCTAGACCTTTGGTCTGTAGGCGAATATCAAAAATTAATAGATGAAGTAGATGAAATATTCACAGGGTTTGGGGTTGATGCAGAATACTATCCTAAAAATCTTGAAAAAGTTCAAGAACTTGTAGATAGATGTAAAAAAAATAGTGTTCATTTATTTGTTAGAAAAACAAGACACGTTGGAAGTGATAAACTACCCAAAGTAATTGAGAAATTCGAAGATCATATTAGAAAAAATAATATTGAGATTTTAACAGAAACAAATGTTGAGGATATTATTGTAAAAGATAATCAATGTATTGGAATAAAAATCAAAGACAAAAGTATTCTTGGCAAAAATATAATTCTTGCACCTGGTAGATATAATGCCTCTTGGATGCAAGAAATATCTAAGAAATATAATATCCCTTACAAATATGAAAAAGTAGAAGTTGGAGTAAGGGTAGAATTTCCAGAAGGGGTAATGAGGGAATTTTCAGATGAACTTTATGAAACCATCTTCAAAATGTATACTCCAACCTACGATGATGTTATGAGAACTTTCTGTCCGTGCCCAAAAGGTCATGTAGCAGTTGAACATTATGATGGTTTTGTTTGTGTCAACGGACATAGCAATTCAAGTCATAATTCTAATAATAGTAATTTTGCATTTGTAACAGAAATTAAATTAACAGAGCCAGTTGAAAATACAATTAAATATGCAAAATCAATTGCAAAACTTGCAAACACAATTGGTGGCGGAAAACCAATAATTCAAAGACTTGTAGATTTAAAACAAGGCAGAAGATCGACCTGGCAAAGAATAAATAAAAGTTATGTTAACCCATCATTAAAAGATGCAATACCGGGAGATATTTCTATGGCATTCCCACACAGGGTTGTAACTAATATAATTGAAGGTTTAGAAATGCTAGATAAAGTAATGCCTGGAATTGGTTCAGGTAATACATTACTATACGCCCCAGAAATCAAACTAAGGTCTTCTAAAATAAAAACAGATAAAGACCTACAAACTAACATTAAAGGATTATATGTTTCAGGTGATGGTGCAGGTTTAGCTGGAAATATTGTTGGTGCTGCAGCAACAGGATTAATTAATGCAAGGGCAATAATATCAAAACTAAAGAAATAAAATTAATAAGAATTTTTAATTATCTATAACTAACTATCAGTTCCACCATAAACTTTTTGTTCAGGATAAACTTCTATTCCAACACCACTTAATATTTGCATTGCAACTATTCTTTTTTGGAATTTAGTCCCCCTCATTTTTAAAATTTCTATAGCACTTTCCCTAATATTTGCTTTTCTTAAATTATAAATAATAATTACATTATCTGCTAAGAACTGTTCAACAGAACTTCCACCAGATGCTAATTGATCTTCAACAATTTCTGAAATAAAGAATGAGGTAATACCTTGCTTTTCAAATAATTTGAATAACTGTTCAATATAAGTTCTATAACCTTCATCTGTTGAGAATGCTGCTGCAATAGATGATAATGAATCAATAATAACCACATCAGGATTTATGCCTTCAGGAAAAATAACTGGGGCAACATCAATTAATAACTCCCCCTTTGCTTTTGCCATTAATGCTTCAACAGATCTTGTAATTTCAAAAGGATCAAATCTCTTCATAATTAGGTTTCCAGATTTTTCATATTTCTCAGGGTTCCATCCAAAGTCATGCATATGACCCCTTAACCGTTCTACTTTTTCTTCAAAGCTCATATAAAAACAGCTTTTGCCTTTCTTTGCATTATTCATTAATAATTGTAAACAGAATATTGTTTTTCCAGATCCTGGGCCTCCACAAACTAAGGAAGAACTAGCAGTTGGAATTCCTCTGTCAATAAGTTCATCAAACCCTTCAACACCTGTTGAAAAAAAACCACTAGGAATATTTTCCTTTTTCTCTTCAAGGGATTTAAGCCCACTAGGTTTACTTTTTACTACCTTAGCAACTTTAGTTTTTCTTTTTTTTTGATGTAAATCATTACACTTATCCAATAAACCCATTATTTTCCACCTTTTAATTTATATGCGATAGATTTTTTTATCGCCGCCATATCAGTAGTAGTATCCTTTTTCTTAGTTGCCTTATTCTTTTTCACAACTTTCTTCATAACCTTTTTCTTCACAGATTTTTTAGCAACTTTCTTTTTACTTATTTTCTTCTTCTTAATAGGTTTTTTCTTAGTTACTTTTTTCACAGATTTATTTTTAGCAGTAATCTTTTTAGAAGACGTTTTATTCTTAGCACATTCATTCACATTTGATTTTATAGGCCCTAAACCCAATTTTTTATTTATACTATTTTTAATTGAATTTATATCTATATCACCCGAAGTATCTTCTTTTTTCTCCTTCTTTTTGCTACTCATACTTTGATTAAGATTTTGACTAATACTTGCCTTAATAGCACTTAAATCTAAAATTCCGCTATTTTTTTTAGGTTTACTTAATTTTTTATTTATACTATTTTTAATTGAATCTATATCTAATACACCTTTCTTCATAATTGATTCTTTTTCTACAATGGAGTCTTCAAATCCTTCATTTACATTAACAGATTTAGTACCAATTTTACTAAGGATGTTTTCTTCAAATTCTTTAAGTAATCTTTTTTGAGTTATTTCAAATGTTTCTAATTTAACCTCAATCATATGTTCAATGGAATCATCTTCTTTTATTTCTTCTTTAACCCCTGTAGGATTCAGTTCATGCATTATTTTTTTGTAAATTTTAAAATGTGTGGAATGTGCAAATTTATGTAATTTATCCCCTGGTAAGGATTCTAATAACTCATCAATTGTATGGAATAATTTTTTGAATTCCTCAATTGATACCCCCTTTAATTTTGTTTTTTTCTTGAACATTTTTAAAACTAAACTTATTTAGCCCCCTTTTTTGATTTTTTATCAATATCCCCTAAATGGATTATTTGGTCTACAAACATACCTAAATTTTTAATTAAATCTGATTTTGTATCTCCTTCTAAACATGTAAAAATTGCTACACAATTTGCATTCATAACTTTTCCCATTTGATCATGCACAAATTGAGTGACTACATCACTTTTATTATATATTAATAATGTTGAAAGAGAATCAAACAATAAACAATTAAAATGATTTGTGGATAATGCAGAACTTAAACCTAAACTTAATTCAGTTAATGCAGCTGAACTAGTTACATAAACACAATTGTCAAATTCATCAGGTGTAGGTTGAACAGATTTTGTTATCCCATCAATAAAAAAGAATTTCTTATCATTAACTTTGCTACTCTTCATATTTCTTAATAATGCACTATATAATTTATTTAAACTAACATAACAAGTAGCATCATATGCTTTACTAACTTCTTTTGCGATTTCTGTAATATATTGATTATATTTTTCATTTGGGATTATAACTACTATGATTGATGATGCTCCAATTTTTTTTAATAAGTTAAGCCCCATTTTATACAAAATTTTTCCTTAAAGCATTTAATAATACTTCCATAGACTCAACAGCCAATAAAAGTGTGAAGTGCCCTTTAATTTCAGTTTTATCAATATCAAAGTGTGCATTAATCATAAGTACATCTTGAGCGTTAGAACCCATATTTAACATTATAATGTCCATAATAGATTCTCCAAAAGTAGTTACAATATTTGTCTTACCATGACACATATTTAGACCAAGAAATTTATTTAATGATTTAATATAATATTCAGATACAAGATTTCCAACAATTTTCAAATTTTTCAAATCTTTTTGAGTGAGTAAATCTTCATCCCTTTTTTTGATTGAAAGAATTTCATTGGAGAGTAAAATAGCATCTTTTTTCTCCAACATCATTAAAATATTACCACTCATAGAATTGGTGATTGGGGTATATATTCCAACAACTAACTTTTTAGGCCCAACTACCAAAGATGCAAGATTTTCTAATTTGGCTATATTAACATCACTTACAACCA
>JAGLOT010000078.1 GCA_023137655.1 Nanobdellota archaeon
ATGACTGGTGATGGTGTAAATGATGCACCTGCATTAAAACGAGCAGACATTGGAGTGTCAATGGGCCTTAATGGGACTGAAGTCGCTAAGGAAGCTTCTGACATGATACTAATGGATGATTCTTTCTCCTCCATTGTTAATGCAGTTGAAGAAGGCAGGGGAATTTTCAATAACATAAAGAAATTTGTTAATTATTTATTATCCAGTAACCTAGGTGAGGTTCTATTAATATTCCTTGCAAGTTTATTTGGGATGCCAATCCCATTAATTGCAATACAAATACTTTGGGTAAATTTAGTTACAGATGGATTACCTGCATTAGCCTTAGGTGTAGATCCAAATGGCAGTGATATAATGAATAAACCACCAAGACATCCAAAAGAGAAAATCGTAAATAAAAATTTATCATTAATGATTCTTGTAATGGGTTCATTAATTGGGATATTCTCATTATTACTATTCAAAAGATTTATTGCAGACCTTAATACTGCAAGAACTGTGGCATTTACTTCATTAGTTGCATTTGAACTTGCAAGAATATATACCATAAGGCACTCATATAACTTGAAAATATTCTCAAATAAATATTTAATTGGTGCAATTTTAATATCCTTATTATTACAAATTGGAGTGATCTACACCCCATTAAATGTTTTCTTTAAAACAGTACCTTTAGGTTTAATTGAATGGGCATACATACTTGGTGCAACAATTCTAATGTTAATCCTTGGAACAATATCTGTACCAATAATAAGAAAAATCACCCACCAAGAAGATTAAATATAAATACTACATAATCTAATTTAAAAAAATGGACGAAGATATGCAAGAAAAGATAAAGAATATGTCTCCTGAGGAGTTGAAGGAGTTTCAAAAACAGCAATGTATCTTCTGTCATATTGTATCTGGTAAAGTCCCATCAAAAAAGATTTATGAAGATAATAAATGCATCGCAATTCTAGATATTAATCCAGCTAACATTGGACATATTTTACTTTTACCAAAGGAGCATTATATGATAATGCCTCAAGTCCCAGATGAAATTATGGCCCATCTTGCTATTATTTCAAAACAACTTTCTAATACTTGCCTAAAGGCATTTCAATGTCAGGGCACAAATATATTTGTAGCTAATGGTTTAGTTGCAGGGCAAAAAGCCCAACACTTTATGATTCATGTTATCCCAAGATTTGATGGAGATGATTTAAATTTTACTCTTCCTGAAAATCCATTAACAGAAGCTCAACTAAAACAAATTAGGGATATGTTAAGACAAAAGGTTTCTGCTCTAATGGGATTTAAAATTGAAGAAAAAACACCACTTCCCACTCAAACTCAAGAAACTGCTAATCCTGTGGAACCAATCATCAATACAAAAGATGAAATAGATAAAACCATTGATAAAATTGAGAAAGGGGCAGAAGAAACTGAAAAAATCCTAGAAAGATTAAGTGGTAAAAAGGAAGCCGAAACCACACCAGAAAAGAAAAAAGAAAAAGCTAACTTAGATGATATATCAAAACTATTCAGTTAATCTGGATAAAATATTAAAATTATTTACATAAAATGGAATGCCCAATTTGTCAAAAACTGAAAGAGAATAAAAATAAAATCTATGAGGATGAATTAGTTACTGCTTTCCTTAAAGATAAGTCTGCTAGTCCAGGACATATTATTCTTGCACCAAAAAAACATGCACCAATAATTGAAAACTATGATGATAAAATAGTAAGTCATATTTTTGTTATTGCAAACAAATTATCTTCAATATTATTTGAAACCTTACAAATTCACGGAACTAATATTTTAGTAAATAATGGACTTGCTGCAGGACAAGACGTTCCCCATTTCCATTTAAACATAATTCCAAGAATGGAAAACGATTCTTTAAAACTTGATTGGACGCCCAAACAATTAGCAGAAGATGAAATGAAAACTGCTGAATTAAAACTAACTCAATTCACAGGTAATGTTGGGAATGCCAAACAACAAAAAACAGAAACCATCGAAGTTAAAGAAGCAGAAACTATAGGCAATGGCGATGAAGACGAAGAAGAAAACTATCTAATCAAACATTTACATAGAATACCTTAAACTAATTAACAAAAGATTTATTAATAAAATAGATGAATTATTCTTTTATGTATAAGAAAAAAGATGCTAAATTCATAATTAATGGTAAATGTAAAATATACTATTGGCATTTAAAAAATAAAAAGCATAAACAAACTATTGTTTTTTTTACAGCATCTTCCTTAAACCATAGTTCTATGATTAATCTAGCCGAAATCTTATACTCCAAAGGATATTCAATCTTACTTTTTGATCAAAGAGGCTCTGGATTTTCATCCAAGCCATTTAAACTAAAAGAATATTCTTTAGATAAATTCTCTAAGGATTTATCTCTAATATTAAAAAAAGAAAATATTATCAAACCAATAATTGTGACATATAGTTTTGGTTTTATGCCCACAATTAACTATGAATTAAAAACTAATAATGTTGATAAAATCATTAGCTTTTTTGGTTCTCATAATTTTAGTAAAACCATATCTTCCAAAATGGGGTATTATACATTTCAATTGGTCCTGAGACTTTCATGGTATGCCCTTGCAACTATGAACCATATTAAATCTTATTTATTTAAAACAAAAATAAATTATATGGATCATTCAAAAGATTATAAGAATATTAAAAAAAATATTGTAAAAATGTTTATAAAAGATATTAGCCTCAGTTATATCAGATCAAATCATGTAATGGCATATAAAAACTTACACACAGATATATCTCAAGAATTATCTAAAATAAATATTCCAATTGTTAACATCATAGGGAATAAAGATTTAGCAGTTACAAAGAAGGCAAATGTCTTTTTAAGAAATCATATTAAAAACTTTAAAGGATATTGTATTGAAGATGATCATCACTTCCCCCTATCTAATCCTAAAAAAGCAGCACAAATAGTTCTTGAAAATCTTTAATTCAACCATCACATCAAACAATTCCATAGAATTCTGTAAAATAAAATTACAAACGTTTAATACCTAAATCTTCAGCAAATCTTAATAAATACCCATCAAGGTCTTGAATAAGAAATTCTTTATTTCCGAGAAGTTGATTTTCTTGCCTATACCAATGCTCTTTAGGTTCTGCAAAAATTGGATAATTGTTTTCCTTAAGATGTTTTAAAATTGGTTGTATTTTATTAACCCCTATTTGAAAATTAATCCCCCTACCAAATGGATGTTCTAATTTACATGTATTCCAAACATCATTTAATTCTTCAATCATTAACTGGCTTCCTTGAAATGAAATCATAGCAAATTTAGATTCTTCCCTTTGATATTCAATTTTAAAACCAATAAGTTCAGTATAAAATTGGATGCTCTTTTCAAAATTAGTTACACTTATTTCTGGAATTAATTTGTTAAACTTCATAAGGTAATATTTGAGTTGTTATATATAAATCTTGCTGACCCTACAAAAATAGATTTTATATTCAAAATTTAGTTTTTATTGGTTTATGAATGATAAATAAACCCATGAGAATTTCTAATTCTTATTGTCGAACTTTTCCTTAGCCTTACTTTCTTTCCAATAAATAGAATGTGATGCCCTCTTCTCAAATAAAGAAATAGCCATATCAATTATATTTGTCTGAAATGGTTTAAGATTTTTATCCTTGGCAACATATTCAGCATCAGAAATACATTCTTTCATTAACTTAATATTCTCTTGCCTACATTCTTCATCAACAATTTTCTCTTCTTGCCCATCCAAGAATACTTCTACCCATTCAGGATAATTACTCCCCTCAACAGGTCTTGGAAATCTTTTACTAAATGTCATAATAATCAATAAAGAATTAAAGTTTATATAATTTGCTTAGAAAAATCCGAAAAATCTACAGATGACCACAGATATAATAAGTTATCTTTTTGTGGTCACCTAATAAAATTAAGAAATTAAACTAAATTAAAATTCATTCTCATCTTCTTCTGTAACAGCAGTAGGGGAACCACCACCGTGCCATGTAACTCTTGGCCTTATCCTCACTGGATACATTTTCTCATTACTATCATCAAATAAAATACCTGCACCTTTCACACGAGG
>JAGLOT010000079.1 GCA_023137655.1 Nanobdellota archaeon
CGGGTTTAACATCTTCTAATTCAATAATATAATTTAAAACTCTTTGCATTTCTTGTTTCTGTTCAGTTAATGATTCAAATTGTTGTTCTAATGCATTTTTCTGTTGAGTATATAATTGTGCTTGAATATTTTTTTCATCCATTTTTTCCCCTGGGAAATTCTAAAGTCTGCAGAGCCTCTTAAAAACTCTGGTGACCTTAAGTTATTTCACCTTTGCTTTTCGTTTTAATAATTCTATTTCAATTTCTCCAAAATGTTTATTTTGAAATAAATCAATTCTCCTTTGATTTGTTAAATGTAATAATGGTATAAATGTATATACTTTACCATCCCTTGTATCATCAGGAATTAATTGTGAGAATTTAAGATTTTTATTTCCTTTTGCAAAGAAATCTGTAATTTTCTTAAAAACCCCCGTTATAATACTTCCAATATCTTTTCCTTTATCAGGTAATCTAATATTTTTAACTTGGGGTGCTCTTGTTACTCTTCTTTCTCTTACCTCTAATGCTTTTTCTAAAGCATCAACTAAATCATAAATAGAAACTTTTCTTGTTCTTGGTTGAGGTGTTCTTGGAATTAATTTTGGTTCTTCCCCTTCTTCAAAAGGCCCAGTACCCATTTCTTCAGCATAACTCATAAAATCATCATAATCTTCCTGCTGTTCTGTTGAAGCTATTAATTGGTCCAATTCAAGGATATCTTCATCTACTAATTTAGCAGATTTTATCCTTAATAAAAGAGCAGCTGCTAAAATAACTTTACCTGGAACTCTAAAGTCCATATCTTTTAGTTTCTTAACCATTTCAAAGAATCTTTTTGCTAATTTGGTTATATCAACATCCCAAGGGTCCATTTCATCTTTAGTTACAAGATTAAAGAGAATAGATTGCCAAGTAATTTCATCCTCTTCAAATAATAAGTCTAATATTCTATCATGTGTAGAAACTTCCCCTGTCATAGGGAATATGAGAAAATATTAGTATTTAAACATTGTGTTGGATAGATAAATATTTATATTCGTAGTTCATTTATTTGATTATGGAAAAAGAACAAAGACATCAAAGACGTGGTAGTCATGAAAGTAATACTATTGCTAAAGAAACTTTTATGGGTTTGCTTGCGGTAGGTCTTGGTGCCTATAATCTCTTAGCTTCTTTTGGAATTGTCACAAGTTTTGTAGATATCCCACAAATTGTTGGAAATATAATCTTAGTTGTTGTAGGATTTTTACTTTGGATAACTGCATTTAAACTTTATAGACATAAATATCATACAAATAGGCTTTTCTAGAGTTTTTGAAGTTATGCTCTAATTTTATAGAAACATTTATATAATAATTTAGCCTAAAAAAATACAAGATATTCATATTTTTAAAATATCAAAATTAGAGGTGAAAACATATGAGAAAAAGAGGATCACTTAATCTTTCTATTAATGCAATTGTTGTTCTTATTCTAGCTATAACAATGCTTGGTTTAGGTCTTGCATTTATGAGAAATATTTTTGGAGGCGCAACAGAGGAATTCCAAAAAACATCTGGAGAAATTGAAAAACAAATGATTGACCAGATGAAAGAAAGTAACAAAGTAGTAAGTCTTAGTAGACCAAAAGTCAATATCAAAATAGGTGAAAAAGACCAAATATTCCTTGGTTTGAAAAATGATCAACAGGACCCCATTGATTTTACGATAAACAATATTGTTTGTGAAAGTCTTGGTGGAGGAACTTCTAGTCAGCTTAATTGTGGTGCAGGCGGAGATGTAACTCTCGCATGGAAAGAATCTGCAACAACTATTGGTGGTGGGGAAGTCGTTGTATTGCCTATAAATATTAAAGTTAGCACACAAGCAAATGAAGGAACTTGTTTTTGTACACTTCCTGTAAGTGCTGGAACTGAAATTAAAAATACAGAACTTACAATTGATGTAAAGGTATAAAGGAAATAAATCAACAGAGTTTCTTCAAAACTCTGTAGGATTACATTTTCCTTTGGAGAAATTATAAGATGGCAAAAATAAAAAAACGATTCACACAACACGAAGAATTTGAAATCATGAAATTAGTATTAGACAAGTTTTTATGGCTTGGTTTTGGTATTATGGCTTTTGGCCTATATCAAGTATTTAATGCTGGTTTTGCAATAGGAATGACTTGGATTGGTTCAGGTATTATCTTACTTGCTCTGTTTATGGTTTTAATTCTGAAAGAATACGAGAGAATCAAATAACCAGAATCTTACCGATTCTGCAAACTTAAGCTAAAACGCTTAAGTAGATTCTCTAGTCTTCCTTAGAATATATTATTCTTCAGAAGCCGAAAGGATTAAATAATTATTTTTATTTATTTAACAAACGAAAGGATTAAATATCCTTCTTTTCTTATTTTTTAATATGAAAAATAAAAAAGGTATTCAATTAAGTGTAAATTTCATTGTAATGCTAATTATCGCTCTTGTTGTCTTTGCATTTGGTATAAATTTTATGTATGACCTAATAACTAAAGCAGAAGAAATACGACAAGATGTTGATGATAATACACAGAGAGAGATTGAAGCTTCATTAACTGGTGGAGATATTGTTTCTATCCCAATTAATCATAAAGAAACTAAAATTGGAGAAAGTGTGATATTTGGTTTGGGCATATTTAATGTTGAGAAAACCCAGGCATTTACAATTGAAATGAGTTTTGAATCTGCTTATAATTCCAAGACAAAAGCACCAATTTCAGTTAATGGTGAAGATTGGATAATATCTAGCTATGGGCCTTATGAACTTGCTAAAAATGAGCAAAAAATAATTGGCTTACCTATTAGAGTTCCAAGAAATATAGAATCTGGTAAAACTCCTTCTGGAGTATATTCTTTTAATATTGAAGTTAAAAATGCAGAAGGTTTAAGATATGGAAATTTACAGAAAGTAAGAATTACTGTTGAATAAGGTGATATGATGAAGCTGGGTCTTAAGATATTTTACAAAAAGGATTATGAAACAATTAAACCTCTTTTTGATAAAATAGATTTTCTTGAAGTAATGGCTCTTGAAGGGGAAGATTATAGTTTCCTTAAAAATTGGAAAAAACCAATAGTTGTCCATTGTATGCATACTGGGTTAGGTATTAACTTTGCTAATCCTCTGAACTTTAGTAAAAATCGTTCTGCATTAAGATTTGCAATAAAATTAGCAGATGAATTTAATGCTAAGTATATTATTGTTCATGCAGGTGAAAAAGAATCTGGTTTTTGTGCTGAAGTAAATATTGGTCATTTTCTTCAAAAGTATGATTCTAGGGTATTGATTGAGAATTCAATCTATAAACAAAAATTTGAAAGGTATTATTTTGATTATAATGGCATTAAAAGAGTTATGGAAGCAGCAGATAAAAAACTTTGTTTAGATTTTGAACATGCAGCAAAGAGTGCTGTGCAAATAGATGCTGGTATAATTAAATTTGTTAAGGATTTGATTGGTTTGAATCCTGTTTATTTCCATATTTGTGATGGTGATGGGAAAGAAAAAGAACATTTATACCTTGGTGAGGGCAATTTGCCATTAAAAGAGTTTAAGGAACTAATCCCTAAGGATGCCTGGGTGTTAATTGAAACTGGTCACGATATTAAAAAGCAAGAAAAAGATATTGCATTTATGCGTTCTTAATCTTAGAATGGAATATTAACATAATTCTAAGTAAGTTTTATAAATATTAAGGCTTAATTATCCCCTATAATGAAAATATTAACAATTCACTCAGACTTTTTAGAATTTGAAGCAAAGAAAAAGGCATTTAAGAAAGCAGAAGAAGGTATAAAAGAAGGCCTTCAAAGAATGGAAGAATGCCTTGTTGTTTTTACTGCAGTTGAAAAAGTAGATGAAAATAATGTTGATTTAGCTGTTGATAGATATATTGAAGAAATTGAAAAAGTTCTAGGGAACCTTAATGCAAAAAATATAGTTCTTTATCCTTATGCTCATCTTTCAAGTGAATTGGCTTCTCCTGAAATTGCTGTAAAAATTTTGAAAAAAGCAGAAAAAGAATTAAAGAAGTTTTTTAGTGTAACTAGAGCTCCTTTTGGATATTATAAAGAATTTGAATTAAAAGTTAAGGGACATCC
>JAGLOT010000008.1 GCA_023137655.1 Nanobdellota archaeon
TATTTAATTTTTTTAATATTTTTATTAATTCTTTTTCTGGAATATCTGATCTAATGCCCATTGGTGTGAAATGTGTTAATGATATTTTGTAGGATTTCTTTTTTACAGCATTGAATAAATCTTCTTTTGAAGGTATTGTTAATTTACTTTGTTTGCACAAATGATGGATATGATAAAATCCCAGTTGATTGATTTTTGATTCTTCTGCCAATATTTTTAAGAATTTATTTTCAGGTAAAAGTTTAGACATTTGGTTTGTTAGTTTTTTATCCCATAGTTGGCCAGTCCATAGAGGGCCATATTCATTAAAATAATCATGTTGAGTTAGAATTTTATTTGTTGCTTGTTTTGCTTTCTCACATTGAAAGAAAATTCTCATGTAATGATCTTTTGAATATGAAAAAATAGGTGTTAAGGCACGACTATATTGGGCTGCAATTAATTGTACTTTTCTTGCTAAAATTCTTAATCCTAGTTCGTGCATTATTGGATTTTTAATATGGTGGGCAAAATATTTTCTTGCACAAGACTTCGGATAGGTCCCACATAGGGCAGATGTATCTGTTGCTGTAACTGCAAGGATTGAGTCTCTTGCTAATCTTTTTATTGCGGAATCTAGAAATGGATTTGGTGTGCCAAATGGGTCTATGTCAATATAATCAAAACCTTTGGAGTTGAGTATGAATAAGTTTGCATCCTTGTTTGAAAGTTTAATTCTTGATTTTGGTATTTTATTAAGTTTGATATTCTCTTTTATGTTAGTTATTGCTTCTTCTGAATAATCATTAATGTAAGCTGTTTTGATTATAGTTTTTGGAATTTCTTTGAGAATTCTTATTGGCCTTATTCCTGAGCCTGCTAATGGGAATGCCAATTGTAGATTTTCCCTATTTAATGCTTTTAGGAGAAGTATAGATGTCGTTCTATTAAATTCCATTACTGGATTGTAAAATACTGGAAGTTGTTTGGATATTTTTCCAGAATGAGCTTTGATTATTGTACTAGCTTCTTGTATTGTTTTAATCATAATAAGAAAAGAAAAGAAAATAATTAATAAATCTTCTTAATTAAGAAAACATATTAAATGTCTTAATTAGAAGAAATAGTAATTTCTTCAAACTAGTTTTCGAATATAATATCCTCAACTAAATAATGTCCCAGTATCTGTATACGCAGCTTTTACCGTCATCGTTGTGTGCACAAACTCTGACCATATGTTCGCCTGATGGTATATCATCTAAGAAAGTTCTTAGTACTTTGGTTTCTCCACTATTAATATCCACATTATTGCTATGCATCATTAATCCTAAATCTGGAAAGAAAACATTTACTGCAACTTCATCGGCATCAAAGTAATTTCCTCTATTGTCAACATTTGTGTGTACAAACCCACCTGCTGGATTTTCATCATATCTAATGTTGCCTAAACCCATTGGGTCATTGATAGCAAATGTAGTTAAGAATATGACAAATATTAAACCTAATAATTCTTTTTTCATGTTCATTACCCCCTCGTAAGTGTGATACTATTATGAAATGATGAAGTATTTAAATAATTATTGATTTTAAGCATAATATTTAAAAAGAAACTACTTTTTGTTTGAATTATGATAAGAAAGCCAATAGTTGCATTTTTGGGGCATGTGGATAGTGGAAAGACAAGTTTACAGGACTTTATTCGACAAAGTACTATGACTGAAAGAGAAGCTGGTCTAATTACTCAACATATTGGGGCAAGTTCTGTTCCTGTTGAAACTATAAAAAGAATTTGTGGTGATTTAATTGCACCAGATAAGGATTTAGGAATTCCAGGATTATTGTTTATTGATACTCCTGGCCACGAGGCATTTACTTCTTTAAGAAAAAGGGGTGGAAGTTTGGCAGATATTGCAATCCTTGTGGTAAATATAAATGAAGGATTTATGCCACAAACAATTGAAAGTGTTAAAATCTTAATGGAAAATAAAACCCCTTTTGTTATTGCTGCAAATAAAATTGACATGGTTTCTGGTTGGATGAAAGCAGAAGGTGGAATTCTACAGAAATTAAGTAAACAAAGTAAAGGCATTCAAGAAATTATTCAAAATAAAATTTATGAAATTGTTGGAAGTTTATCCAAATTTAATATTCAAAGCGAAAGATTTGATAGGGTTGATGATTATACAAAACAAATTGCTATTGTTCCTACAAGTGCTAAAACTGGTGAAGGTATGGCTGAATTATTAATGGTCCTATCTGGTTTAACGCAGAAATATTTATCTAAACATTTAGAATGTAATGAAAAAGATTTTGCTAAAGGAACTGTTCTCGAAGTAAAAGAAGAAAAGGGTCTCGGAAAAACATTAGATGTTATAATTTATGATGGTTGTTTAAGGAAAGGGGATAATATTATTATTGGTGGCCTTAATGAAGCGATTGTTACTAAGGTTAAAGCTTTGTTAGAACCAGCAGCAATGTCAGAATTAAGAGATAAAAAAAGTAAATTTAAACATGTTCCAATAATTTATGCAGCTGCTGGAATTAAAATTAGTGCAGTTGGTCTTGATGATGCTGTTGCAGGAATGCCAATAATTGCATGTGCTAGTGGGGATATTCAAAATGTTAAAACAAAAATTGAGGAAGAAGTTCAGGAAGTTTTAGTTGAAACTGAAGATAGGGGAATTATTGTTAAGAGTGATGCTCTTGGTTCTTTGGAAGCACTTTCTAATTTATTGAAAAAAGAAAATATTGATATTCGTAAAGCTTCAATTGGTAATATTACTAAAAAGGATATTGCTGATGCAGAAAGTAGTTATGAAAGTGATCCTTTGAAATCTGTTATTGTTGGTTTCAATATTAAATTAGATGAAGGAGTTAATGTGGGTAAGGTTAAAATAATAATTCAAAATGTTGTGTATAAATTAGTTGATGATTTGAAAGAATGGCAAGAAAAGCGGATGAAAGAATTGGAATCTAAGGAACTAGATACTGTTACTAGGCCTGCTAAAGTTGAGTTATTGCAAGGTTATGTTTTTAGACAAAGCAATCCAGCAATTGTTGGTGTTGAAGTTAGTCTCGGAGAAATTAAAACTGGAATGCATTTAATGAATTTAGAGGGGAAAAGAATTACTGAAATAAAAGGTATTCAAGCTGATAAGGATTCTGCAAGTAAAGCTGAGAAAGGAAAACAAGTGGCTTTGTCTTTGCCACATGTAATGGTGGGTAGACAAATTAAGGAAGGGGATTTTCTTTATTCTGCTTTGACTGAAAATGAGTTTAGGAAATTGAAAGAGTTTAAAAAATATTTAAGTGAAGATGAGAAGCAAGTTATGAGAGAGATTGCCGAGTTAAAGAGAAGAGTTAACCCAGTTTGGGGAGTTTAGATTTCTAGAATTAAATTTTTTATAATAATAAAAGGTGATAACCGGATAAGATCTGCAAGCCAACTCATAAAATAAGTTGACAGACAGATGAAGGTGGATATAAAGAGTGAATGCCAATGATCTTGACTCTTCCTCAGTTCCGCGACCCCACAAGCATCAAAGCCATAGTTTAATGCTGCTTCATTCCTGACCTGACATGATTCACAATGATTACGATCCTGCAGGACAGAACATCAACGTAGGAATCAAGGTTGATAAACCCAGATTATACCTCCCCCCAACATTCAGCCCCGCCTAAAGCCCGTTTGCGGTAACAAGAGAGGGCTAACCCCCCAGCCTAGTCTGTCAATGTTAATCTTATAGTTTTTCTTTTTAAACCTTACTATTTGAAATAAATTCTTGTCTTTATTGAAATAACAAAATCAAGATTAGGGTATCTCGACGACAAGAAACAAAAGGTTTTTATACTACTTATTGGTAGTTATTTATATGTTAACTGAGCAAATGCCTCAAAGAAAAAAAGAGTTAGTGGACTTATTAAATGAAAGAAGTATCTTGAAAGTTGTATGGCCCACTCCGAATTTACTTAAAAAATCTATTGAAAGAAATATGCGACATAGTTATAGGGTGGAACTAATTTGTAAAAAATTAGGTATAAAATCTAACTATCCATCTCAACAACCTCATGATCTTAAAGGATTGGGTAGTAAATTACAACCAGATGTTGTTTTTGGATTTGCGATTGGTTTAGACTTAGATAAAAGTGATGAATTATATAGTGAAATTATAAACTATGCAATTGATATCCACACTAGTTGTCAATCACATCATGATGAAAGATTAATTTCTGAAGTTAAAGTTCAAGCTATTGATGCTCTATGTACTATGATTGAAAACCGAGGATATAATGGGGGGCCCTATAACTTTAAAGATATAAGTTCTAAAATTAATATTGAAGAAAAAGGACTTAAGAGTTTTTATATGAAGATGTATGTTAAGGAAATGGAAAAAATGGATATTCCAGATTTAACAGTTATAAAATTAGATAATCTTGAAGATTTAAAGAATTTAGGTGTTGATTCTTGGATACATAAAGGAATTATAGGCCAAGGATTAGAAGCAATCAAAATCTATGAATCTGTAGGATATAAATTAATGGATGCTGCATAGAAAGATTTATTAATATTTGATATATATTTATATTGGGGGGTAATAGTGGAACCAAAAATAATATTCTTAGGAACAGCAGGAGATTCATTAGTTTATGGAAATCAAATAAGAAGTTCTGGTGGTATTGTATTACAAATGGATGGTATGCAATTTATTATTGACCCTGGGCCTGGCTGTCTAACAAGATGTGCAGATTATGGAATTAACATAAGAAATACTGTTGCGGTTTTTGTAACTCACAATCATATTAATCATGCAAATGATGTTAATGCAGTCATAAGTGCAATGACCTATAATGGCCTAGATAAAAAAGGTGTTCTGATAAGCAATAAAACTTCTTTTAATGGTGATGAGAACATGAGGCCAATGATTAATGAATATACTAAAAGATTAGTTGAGAAAACTATGGTTTTAGAAAAAGGCCAAAAAATTGGAATTGGTGATGTGGAGATTGTTGCTTTAGATGCTAAACATAATGATAAAAATACAATTGGTTTAAGATTCTTTGGTTCACAATTTAATTTAGTTTATAGTTCAGATACAAAATATTTTAGAGAACTTGGAGAAGATTACAAAAACTGTGATATTATGATTGCAAATACTGTTTATCCAAGAAATTCTAAAGGTAATACTTTATCTTCAGATGATGTTATTAAACTTATGAATAAGGTAAATCCCAAATTAACTATTTTAACCCATTTTGGAATTAAAATGTTAAAGGCAGATCCCTTATATGAAGCGAGAGAAATTCAAAAAGAAACTGGGATGCAAATTATTTCTGCAAAAGATGGAATGACAGTAAATCCTTTGTCTTATTCTACTTCCTCTAGACAGAAAACTTTGAATATGTTTAAGTAAGATTTATTATTAATTCTGATTGTTAACTTTTTCTTGAATCTTTTTAACTGCATCTAAAAAATCTTTTGCTACATAGAAACCCATTTGTTTGATTCTTTCTGTATCCCCCAATTCTCTGGTTTTATGACTTTCTACAAGTATGCCGAATGCATCAATATTTTTGGCAAATACCATATCAAAGTATCTGTCTCCAACCATGAATAATGAGCAGTCTTCTTTTTTTAAATTTAGATAAGCTAATGCTTTGTCGGCCATTCCGGTGTTTGGTTTCAAATCTGGATGATTATTAATAATATACTTATGGTTTAATGTTCTCCCTTTTAATTTTGATTTTTCAACATAAGCATTATCTACGAATGGACATGCAAAATAGAAATCTATTCTTACTCCTTGTTTTGTGAGTTCTTGGATTATATATTCATTAACTTCATGCATTCTTTCTTCTGTAAAATTTGGAAATATATCTAAAGAAACACCTGATTGATTTGTAACAATAAAAACATGAAAATTTAGAATTTGATTAAGTAATCTTAATCCTTCAACAACCCCTGGTAAAAATTCTAATTGTTGTTTCCAATTATCTGCTGAACCTAAATAATAATTTTTATCTTTGTTAATTGTTCCATCCCGGTCCAAAAGGATTACTACTTTTTTATTTAAGTTCATTTTAGATATTAATTGTTTATGATTTTATTTGGATTTGTTGATTCTTATGTTAGGGCGGACATTATTTTAATGACTTTTTTAATTCTAGATGAGGTTTCTGCCCAAGTGTAATTTTCAAGAATTGTTAATCTTGCATTATTACCCATGGTATTTCTTAATTCATAATCATTAATTAATAATTCTAATTTCTTGGATAATAAATAGGAATCTTTTACTGGGAATTGAAATCCATTGTAACCTTCTTGCACATAGTTTTTCATATGGCCAATTGGAGTTACAATAACTGGGATTGCTGTTGCCATTGCTTCCATAGTTGCTAATGAGCTAGTTTCTGTTAATGACGGCATAACATAAATATCCATTGCATGCAAATATGGCAGGATATTATCAACTGAACCCGTAACAATAATATTTTTTTTATTTTCTAGGAATTTTCTTATTTTTGGTAAACCACCTCCAACAATTAATAATTTAATATTATATTTATGATGTAATCTTGTGAATGCTCTATATAATGTTAGTAAATCTTTTTCATGTGCAATTCTTCCAGAATAACCAATTACAATATTATCCCTTACACCAATTTGTGCTTTTGCAACTGCTTTCTCGAAAGTTGGTTTAAAATAATCTGCATCAATTCCCATGTGAACAACCACTTTTTTGGTTTTAATTTTATACCAAGAAAGGATTTCAGTTAAATCTAATGAAGGTACTAATAATAAGCTACACATATTATAAAATATTTTAGATGTCGTTTTCATTACTTTGAATAATATCTTTCTTACAAAAGGACTTGTAGCAATACTTTTGGAAAATAATTCTGCCTCTAAGGAATGTATGTAAGATATTACTTTCTTTTTTCTTAATTTAGATATGAAAATTGCTTTCATTCCTATAGGCCCTAATGCTTGAGTCCAAACCAAATCTGCTTTTTTAACTTCTCTACTAATTATTTTATAATTAGCCTTATTTATTTTAGAAGGCATATAATCTCCAAGATAAACTTTATGGATTGGTAAACGAATTAATTTTACGTTTGAAATCTTTGGACATTTCTCCTTAAAACGAGGTGCAATTATTGTTATATCGTAATCTAATGTAAGTTCAGGAATTATTTTAGATAAAAATCTAGATATGCCATCCCATCTTGGAAGGAAATTATCTGTTGCAATCAATAATCTTTTTTTTCGTGTCATCTTATTTTGTAAAATACCTCTGCATATTTACAATGATTTTTTAATCCATTATATATTGCCCTGAAATAGACTGGCATTAAAAGGGAAAATATTGCTGCTTTTTGACTTTTGAATGTTTTGAAGGCATGAATTTTCTTTTTGAATGTTTTTGAAATATCTACAACTAGTTTTGGATGGTTTGTCCCTTTTGCGTTTAAGGGATTCCATACATCAAAAGTGTATAAATCTGCTTCCGAGTTGAGAGAATCAAAAGCTGCTGTTACTAATTTATTTGTGGTCTTATGATCTGGGTGGGGGTCAACAGCGGTATGTGTTAGAATTTTATTAGGTTGAAATTCTTTAATGATATTGGCTATTTGTTCAGAAACATTGGTTTCTTTTGCATCTTTGAAAAAAGAAGCGTCTTTTAATCCCAGGGAAATTGTAGTGTTTGTGCCTATAATTTTATCTGCCCTTTCTATTTCTTTTTGTCTCATCTCAGTTATTATCTCTTCTTTTAACCAGGGATGAGAACCTTCACCTTTGGACATAATTACAATCATAATATCTTTGCCCTCTCTTGCATACTTGATTAAAGTTCCTCCTGCCCCAATTACTTGGTCATCTGGATGTGCACAAAAGACTAGTACTTTTTCTGTCATAGGATTAAGAAATAAATAAAGTTAATTAAAGGTTTCTGTTTAAAATAAATATATTGTAGATTAGATTAAAATAATGATTATATGATCTTATAAAAGAAAATGGTGCACCGGCCGGGATTTGAACCCGGATCAACGGCTTGGAAGGCCGCAATCATAGCCATTAGACCACCGGTGCTTAAAAATAAGGATATTGGGCCTGTCGTTATTTATATTATTTACTGTTTTTTACTAATTCTTTCATATTTTCAACAAATTTTGGAAAGTCTGGTTTTTTTATGCAGGCACCACAAGCATGTAAGTGTCCTCCACCATACCCCCTCACGTCGATAAGTGCCCCCTTAAGTTTAGATGCAACATCCATATTTTTTGAACGTAGAGAACATCTCATTTCGCCTGATTTCTCTCGACAAATAATTAACATCTTAGTAGGATATTTGTATAATAATTCATTACTTAGTTCGGCAGTATATGAAGTTCTGTCTGCTGAATATTCATAGACTAACACTTTATCATCTGTGGGCATTACTTCTGATAATAGTTGTTCATATTCTTTCTTTGATTTTGAATATTTTTTATATAGATATTTGCCCTGTGAACTAGTTTTGTCCAAGATTTCATAAGGATCGTTTATTCTGGTTAATATTTTTATTGCTGCTTTAACTTCGCTCGTTTTGCCTTTTAATATAAAATTAAACAGTTGATATAATTCACCAATTCTAGTTTCAAAAAGCACTTTTGCAGGATCATCATACTTTTTAGGCAATAAATCAGGATATTCTTTCATAAAATCAGTTACAAAATCAGGTATATGCCAATCTGCAATACATCCAGTGGTTGCAATCCACAAATCCTGTTGAACAATCTTATAACACCAATAGGTTGTTGGCCTATTGTCTAAATCATCATTTAATCTTGGATTAAAATATTTGACATTATGTCTTTTTACAGGCACATGATGATCAATCCAAATTACTGGAATTTTTAATTTATCTAGGAAAACTTGACTAACCTGTGGCTTATCGAGGATTACTATTAAATCTGGAGAATATTCATTTACTTTTTCTAGATACATTTCAGATAATTCTGGTGATGTTTTTATGAAAACTCCGTGGCCCTCCCTTACATACCTATATAATAGGAGGAATGAACATAATCCATCTGCATCATCATCAAAAAGAAATAAGGGATTTACTGATTTTGATAATTGTTCCCTTATATATTCTATATCTTCTTGTTTAATTGCCATAATTTAAAGAAAATTATGATTTTTATAAATGTATTTGTTTTGATTATTGGTAAATTAATTAAATATGGTGAATTTAATGAGTGGGATTCAAAAATTTAAGAAATGATTCCAATATTTGGGAAAATTAATCACTAAAAAGGGAATATGAATTAAAATATGGAATATGTCCCTAATTTGATAAAATAGACGACATAATTGGCCAATTTATAAGTAAATATGCAAAAGGTTACACGAAATAAGTGATAAATTTATAAATAATAAAATAAAACTAATAGTATTAAATCTTATACTTGGAATAGAGGATAATATTTAATTTAAACAATTATTAAAGGGGTGGAACATGAGTAAAAAAGCTCATAATAAATTTGTAGTTATTACTATAGTATTAATTATACTAATTTTAAATCTAGCCCTAATTTCTGCAACTAATAATTCTTTAAATAATACCCTAAATCTTTCCCCTAATCATTCTTTTAATTCTACCCTAAATCTTACTCTTAATGTTACTGCCCCTACATTAAATGTAAGCATAAATTTTAGTTTAAATGAATTTAATGTTAGTATAAATGGAACATTCAATGAATTTAATAATTTTGATAATGATACTAATCTTACTCTTAATGTTACTGCCCCTACATTAAATGTAAGCATAAATGAAACGCCTCAAATAACTGTTAAGAATTCTGACAATAAAGAAGAGAAAGTAGAAATTAAGATTACTGAAGAAGTAAAGAAAAAAGAAACATGGAATGGGAATGCAAAAATACATGGACTAGCTAAATTAGGTGATAGAGTAGAAAATGAATCTAAAACCTATTCTATAGAAATTGTTCCTGAAGATAGCCCTGTTGAAAAAATAGTATTATATGATGTAGAAGTACAAAATGAAACTCTTGGTTTAGATGATGTACCTGAAGATATTCCAGCACCTCATGGGGAATGGGAAGAAGTTTATGCAATAGATCCTACAGAAATTAATTTTACTAATGCGACTGTAACTGTTACAGCTACAGGAAATATATTATATAAATGTGAAAAATGGAATTTTGAAGATCAAAGTTGTGGTGGTGAATGGGTTTTATTTAAGGAAGGATTAATTCCTGGACAAGAATATACATTTACCCTAACTCCTGATGATCCTGGTTTTGGTGAAATTAATGCAACTTCTGCAACACATTTAGATGAAAATAAAACTGCAATTAGAAGTATTTACAATTCTATTGCCTTGGCAGATGATGTATGGAGTGAATCAATACCTCAAGAACACCATGTAAGAATTACCTTTGAAAAAGAATTAGACAATGGTAATATGATAGATGTTGTAGCCGCAAGTAATAATACATATGCTTATTTTGAAGTTTTAGTTGCTGGAACAGAAGATATTGTTGGAAGGTCTAGTGCTTTTGGCCCTGAAGAATTACAATATATTGAAATCAATGGATTAGATGAACCTACAGATACTTTTGATTTTAAAATTATTAAATCAGAATATAATGCAGAAGATAATAGCAGTGAAATTGACCCTAATGAAATTTCTTTTATTACATTTGATTATATACATGATGAAGCAATCACTCCAACTAGTGCAGAAGGAATAATTGTTTATCAAGAACAAGATGTTCCAACACCCCATTATAGATTATGGAATTCTAGTACAAATGATTTTGGCTCAGAACTTAATGCAAATAGTGTATCAC
>JAGLOT010000080.1 GCA_023137655.1 Nanobdellota archaeon
AATATTGAAGAGCAAGACCGAAGGGACGATCTTGCTAATTTAGGAAGTGACATTAAACGTCTTGAAGACACATTTAAACTTGATACTCCAGAAGGTTTAATTCCTATACCTCAAGAAAATCCTGCTGCTTATGTTGCAATGAAACTTTCTAATGCATATCATTTTTCAGATGAAGGGAAAGATAGAAAATTAGTCCGTAAAGAACTATCTGATGCTATAGATGTTTTAAATAATACTCTTAGTGCTAAAAATCAAAAAGGCATTGCTCAATGTATCATAGATCTTCAAATACCTACATATAGAAGTGGATTTGTTGATAAACTAAAGTACCATAAACTTAAATAAACTAATATTCTTTTTAATTAAATTATGATTATAAAAGATTCTTCAAAGATAGATCAAATAGGGGTAGGCTGTATTCTGCGCTATAAAGGTAAATTCTTAATATTTGAAAGGAAAAAAGAGAATGTCTGGGGTAGTGTTGCAGGTAAATTAGAAGAAAACGAGAATATTCAAGATTGTATTGAAAGAGAAATTTTTGAAAAATTGGGCATTAGGATTAAACCAAGGTTTTTTACAACATTTTTACATTTTGCTTATGGTAAAAATGTTGAATATCACCTATTTTCCTATGAATTAAATGAAGTGGAATATAATTCTATTGTGTTAGATGAAAAAGAACATCATGATCAAATTTTAGTGGATTTAAAAGAAACTAAAAAATTAAAGTTATTTGAAGATGAATATTATTGTTTATCTGAATATCTAAGAAGGCCAAAATTAAAAAAAATAAGACGAATTAGTGGATTATTAAGATATCAAGATAAATTTCTAGTTGTAAGACGAAATGTTGGTTCTTCTCAAGGTGATAAGTGGGGTCTGCCAGGTGGAAAGCAAGATAATGGAGAATCTGATTTAGAAACATTAAGAAGAGAAATTAAGGAAGAGCTAGATTATTCTATTGAAGATAAAATCAAAAAGATTGGTGAATGGACTTGGCATCTTGAGAGGGTTGTTGAATTCCCTTTATTTGAAATTATATTAAAGAAAAAGATTGATGTTAAATTAGATCATGAACATAATGATTATCAATGGGTTACAGAAGATGAATTTTTTAAGATGAAAAACCATGTAGATGGAACAAGGGCATTAATATTACTTATAAAAAATCTTCACCATAATGTTTGAATAATTCTTTTCCTGCCCAAGGTTTAAGTTGTTCTTTTTTGAAACCTAGTTTTTCTGCATATTCAATAATTTTTTCTTGACTAACTGTTTAGAATCTTAGCTTCAATTTCCCTCATAATATTAGAAAAGATTTTGTATTTATAAGAATTACTAAAAGAAAAAAACAAGGCCCTAATGGCCTTAAAAATCTATCTCATCTTAGTAAAGATTTGATATACTGCAGCTAATCCTACTAAAGAATAAGTTACTGTTGCCATTAAACCTGTACCGAATAGTCCATAAACGATGTTATAGTTAAAGAAACCAACTAAACCCCAGTTAAGACCACCTACTATTACAAGAACAAAAGCTATCCAATCTATTGTATCCATATTAGACTTTTTCTTAGCCATTATTACACCCCCTAGTGTTAATAACTAAGTATAAGTGTCATAATTTAAAAAGTTTTCTGAGTTATGCTGTTAATTTTAATCTTATTGCAGTTCTAGCTGAATCTATTTCATCTACATATTGACCTTGCTCTTGGGCAATTTCTAAACATTGGGCAATTTCAGAAATATAAATCCTTCCAGATTTTGTTAATTCTAATTTATCTAATTCTGAAGAAAACTGATATAATCTTTCTAACCAATTGCTAGAATATTTTCCATTTAATGTATCTCTTAATTTAAAATAATGATAATCTTTTGGGTAGCCAAGAGTTTGAATTAATGCATGTAAATATGAAAATCTTTGATTTGCAGTTATTGTTTCTGTTCTATATTGTGTATTATATGTTTTTTGTTTTTCTTCTTCAAACGATTGTGTATTTATATTTACTATTGATTTTTCTTTTAAATTTAATCTATTTCTGTTTGTTAAGTTTCTCTGATAAGCAATTAAAAAATTGTATTCTGATTTATTGGATAAAAGTAATTTTACGTTTTTGTGTAAATTGTCTAATAAAATAATACCTTCATAATAACCTGCTTGTTTACAATTCTTATAAATTTCTGTTTTGAATAAACTTTTTGTTTTTGTTGTTTTCAATAAATCTTTTAACTCTTTTTTTGGATTATTTGAATCAAAGAAACTATCATATCTTTCAGTGAGCAAAGAAATTTCTTCATCAATTGTTTTAATTTGTTCTCTCTTATTAGAATAATTAGAAAATATTTCTGAACTCTCTATATCCCTTAAAACTAATGTTTCTCTGATTCCTTGATTTGAATTAATATATTCCTCGATGGAATTTACTTTTTGTCTTAATGTTTGAAGGATAGTTAAATTATTTTTAGCAGAGTCTATAGAACTTAATATATTTTCAAGTTCTGATTCTTTATCACTAATCAGATTTGTTAAATAAATATCAAATTGTTCTGAATAATTATTAACTTGATCTTTTATTTGATTAGTTGTATCTGTACTATAATTATAAGGGCCTAATTTTTGTAAATTACTATCTGTTTCTTCTAAATTTTGAGCTATTTGATTTAAACTTTCTTGATTATCTGTAAATGGTTTTGTTTTAAAATTATAAAGACCTTCAAGAATTTGATTGAGATTTTGTGTTCTTTCTGATAAACCGGGAAAATAATGTTCTTCAGACATAGCATTCATCACCTAACTCTTTAGCATATTGGTAGTTTGAAATTGCTCGTAATACATCTTGTTCAGTAGTGATATATTTTTTACCCTTGGATTTAATTAATTTTAATTTTTCATCTGTAGATAAATTAAATGGAATAATTGAAGAAATTTTTCTAAATTTTTCTTCCGCCCAACCAGCTATTTTATTTAAATCTGAACCTGTTAATTCGGTACCTTCTAAAGAATGTAAAATGGATTCCCAATCATTTATTTTAACATAACCCAGTTCAGTTCCTTTGTTCATATTTCTTTGCAAAACTTCTAATTTTTCTTCAGGCGTTCTTGGCCCTTGGACATAAAGTGGATTGAAAACACGAAATATTGCTGGGTCTATTCCAGATGGATTATTACTGGTGATAAGAAAAAGGTAATTTCCATTATTTGTATATGCCCCTCCCCTAAACCTTAAAAATTCACCAATAACTTCACTTTTATATGAACTGTTAACCAAGGAACTTCTGGAAGGTAATTTAGAATCAAATTCATCAATAAAAACTATATGTGGTTTATTAGCTGTACTTATTTTTTGTAATTGGGTTCTTAAATTTATTAGTGGTCCGTATTGAAAGGAATCTTCAAAATTTAATTCTGAAATTAAGATGGGTATATTATATTTTTCAGATATATTTTTTGCAAGACTCATTGCATAAACTGCAGTCATGGATTTACCTGTGCCAGGCCCACCAAGAAATGCAAGAAATTGATCAAAACCAAAAAAAGGATTTTCCCCATTGGAATAATGCATTAAACAATTAACAGAAGATTCTACTGCATTTATTGCCTGTTGATTTCCTATGATGTCTTCTCTTTCTATTGGACTAAAAATATAGGGAGTTATTTTAAATTCTGATTTTTGTTTTTCTAATTGCTTTTCTAATAAAACTTTTTCTAGTCCGTTAATTTCAAAATTGGGCCCTTTAATAATATAATTAGAATATTTTTTTCTTAAATCTGTAAAATCTGAAGAATTTATCTTGGCTAAAGTGTATCCTAAAAACTCAGAAAAGAAAGAAGATGTTTTTCTTTTAACAGATGAAAAAGAATATGAATCTTGTACATATTCTGTTAAAGATTTTATTGCTCTAACTAATGTGGTCCTATCGGTTATTGAAAAAGGAATATCAAATTTTATATTTGATTTTTTAGGTTGATCTTTTATTAGGGAAAGAATTACTGAAGATGCAACATAAGAGGAATATGCCCTAATAAAATCTGAATTAGTTTCATTACATTTTGATAATAGGGAAGAAAAAACCCCTCCAT
>JAGLOT010000081.1 GCA_023137655.1 Nanobdellota archaeon
TCTACCAATTCCACCACTTCGGCATCTAAATTAAATGAAATTACTTTGTTGTATCTGTTGCTGTTTGTGAAGTTGATTGTCCTGGTATTGCCTGTTCTGTTTGCACTGTAGGTAAAACTGATGCAGGAGATGAAGCTCGCCGTTTTTCAATTTCTTCTGCAACTATGCCTTTATCAACTGTTTTTCCTTTATCTATGTAGCTTATTATTAATGCTAAAGCCAGAAATAGAACAGCTAAGGTAGTTGTCAGCTTACTTAAAAAAGAAGCTGCTCCTCTGCCACCAAATACAGCGCTACCGCCTCCACCTCCGAAGACCCCTGCCATGCCACCGCCTTTACTCGATTGGAGTAAAATTACAACCATCAAAATAATGGCAATAAAAAAATGGATAATAATCAAAAAAGTTTCCATAATTTCCTCAAAATACAATTAATTAATTAGATAATTCTTCTGCGATATTTATCATTTCTATAAGTGAATTAACTTTAAGGCTGGCGCCACCAATCAGGCCGCCATCAATATTTTCTTTTGTAAGCAATTCTTCAATATTTTCAGGTTTTACACTACCACCGTATAAAATTTGAATGTTTTCAGCAACTTCAGAATTAAAAAGTTCTGAGATTAGTCCTCGGATAAAGCCGTGCGCTTCTTCTGCTTGATCAGGTGTTGCTGTAACACCTGTTCCAATAGCCCATACAGGTTCATAAGCCAACACCAACCGACTTACTTCTTTTTTCGTTAGTCCTGCTAGTCCTTCTTTTATCTGGCTGCCAACGACATTTTTCATTGTTCCGGCTTTTCTTTCTTTAATAGTTTCGCCAATACATACAATTGGGGTTAAATCAGTTATCAATGTCCGGTTAATTCGTTTATTAACAGTCTTGTTTGTTTCTCCGAAATATTGTCTTCTTTCGGAGTGCCCAATAACTACATATTTACATCCTGCATTTTTCAACATTTCGATTGAAATTTCAGCAGTATAAGCTCCTGATTCTTCCCAATGAACATTTTGTGCACCAATATGCGCAGGAGAATCTTTTAAGGTATTATAAAGAGATGTAATTGCTGTGAATGGTGGACATAAAACTATTTCAATTTTGGAAATATTACTAATATTATTATGTAATTCACTGGCAAATTGTGCTGCTTCGTCATTGTTTTTGTTCATTTTCCAATTGCCGGCTATAATAATTTTTCTCATTAGAAAGTCCTGTTTGTTCATCTGTTGGTATTGATTGTAGAAAGTTGTGATACTGAATATTTTATTAAAATATTCAGTATCACTTTCTAAATAATTATATTATTGTTATACTAATGTAACTATGTAAAAAGTTCCATCAAAAAAATTAAAACATTTTTGCTAATAAATCTACTACTCTGCTTGAGTAACCCCATTCATTATCATACCATGATATAATTTTTACCATATTTCCTTCTAATACCATTGTTGATAGCGCATCAAAGATGCTTGAATGTGAATTGCCAACAATATCGCATGATACGATAGGATCTTCTGTATACTCAAGAATTCCCTTCATTGGGCCATCTGCAGCTTTTTTAACGGCTGCATTTATTTCTTCTTTTGTTGTTGATTTTTTAAGCTCGACAACAAGATCAACCACTGAACCGTCTGATACTGGAACACGCATTGCCATTCCATCTAATTTACCATTCAATTCAGGAATAACTTTACCTACGGCTTTTGCAGCGCCTGTTGTTGTAGGAATAATTGATGCTGCTGCTGCTCTTGCTCTTCTTAAATCACTGTGAGGCAAATCTAAGATTTTTTGATCATTTGTATATGCATGAACAGTTGTCATAAAACCTGATTTTATTCCAAACTTATCATTTAATATTTTAACAATTGGTGCTAAACAATTTGTTGTGCACGAAGCCATAGAAACAATTTTATGTGATTTCTTTAATTTAGCATCATTAACACCTAGAACAATTGTAACATCTGGATTCTTTGCAGGTGCTGAGATTAATACTCTTTTTGCTCCTGCCTTAATATGTTTATTAGCACCTTTTTTATCTCTGAAAAAACCTGTTGCTTCTAATACCACATCAATCTTTAATTGTTTCCAAGGAAGATTTTCTGGATCCCTTTCCCCATAAACCTTAAATGTTTTATTGCCAACTCTTATAGAATTTTTAGTATAATTTATCTTTTCTTTATATTTTCTATAAACAGAATCATGTTTTAATAGATAAGCTAATGTTGCTGTGTCAGTTAGGTCGTTTATTGCGACAATATTGAGTTTTTTTTCAAGTGCCACTTTAAAGAAAGCACGCCCGATTCTTCCAAATCCATTAATTGCGATATTGATGTTAACCACCTCAGGTTTTATACATTTTCATACTCTTTTAGTTTTATAAAGGTTGTGATTTGTTAAACATAAAATTAAAAGAATATGTTCAAATAAAAAAGAAGCTGTAGAAGTTCATTAAAAAAGTTTTATTGATTATTTCAAACAAAAGAGTTTAAATAGTAAATAATTAAACATTAATTCATGGAATTTACTACATTAATTGGGATTATAGCTGCAACATTAACAACATCATCATTTCTTCCACAAGTAATTAAAACACTTAAAACAAAACATACTAAGAGTTTATCATTGGGTATGTATTCTTTATTTACTGTAGGTGTATTTCTTTGGACATTATATGGAATTAAACTTAATGACCCTTCAATATATATTGCAAATGGGATAGTTTCAGTATTTGCTATAATCATACTAACTTTGATAATTAAACACAATAAATGAAAGCAGTAATATTTGACAAGGATGGTGTACTTCTTAATTCTGGAGAAACTAATATTTTATCTGTTATTGGTGCATTTAAAGAACTTGGAATTTCTATAACTGAAGAAGAAAAAGAGTATGTAATAGGTAAACACCCCAGAGATTATAGGGAATATTTCCTAGAAAGATACAATATAGATTATAATAAATTTAGTGTAATTCAAAGTATTAAATATTATGAACATCTTGAAAAAGTCACACCACGTAAAAAAGCAATATCTTTAGTTCATGAATTGAAAAAATTAAACATTAATATAGCATTAACCACATCTTCCTCATTAAATAGTACATTAAAAACTCTTAAAAAAATTAAATTATCTACTATTTTCGATGTTATAATCACAAGGGATGATGTTAAAAATAGTAAACCTCATCCAGAATCCTATTTACTAACAGCTAAAAAACTTAATATTAAACCAGAAGATTGTGTAGTTATAGAAGATTCTGATGTAGGTGTGGAATCTGCCAAATCTGCAGGCATGAAATGTATTGCAATTCCAAATGAATATACTAAGAATATGGATTTATCAAAAGCAGACCTAATAATCAGATCTCAAGAAGAAATAAATATGAAAATATTTGATAAATTCTAATAATTAGAAATATTTATATAAATTCAAACTTAATTTATTCTTATGAAAACTGCTTACGATTACAATGAAAATTAGGAAATATAAGCCATCTGATAGGGTACAAGTAGAATTTATTCATTATGAAACTGGATTTCTTGGCAAATCAATGTCTAAATTTACTTCCAACAATAAACTTTGGAAAAAGAATGCCAAATATTACCTTGAAAAAGAACCTAAAAGTATATTTGTACTAGAAGATAAGAATAAAGTTTTTGGTTACATATTTGGTTGCTTAGATGACAAAAATAATAATAAAATTAAAAGTGTTGTATTTACAATTTTCCTAAATTCAATTAAAAGCATATTCCTACCTAAAAAAGACCGAATTTATTGGAAAAGTCAATTTAGTGCTTTAATTAGAATGGCTTTAGGAATATCAAAAGAATCAGATTTAAACCACCCCAAAAATGCAGGACATATTCATATTAATTTACTTCCAGAAGCAAGAGGAAATAAACATGGTAGCAAACTACTAAAAGAATTTGAGAAATATGCTAGAAGTAATAATGTTAAAGTAATTCATGCAGGGAGTTTTCAAACCAAATTGAATCCAAATACTAATTTCTGGCTAAGAAATGGTTTCAAAGTTTATGATAGGGTTAAAACGTCCCTTTATAAGAAACAATT
>JAGLOT010000082.1 GCA_023137655.1 Nanobdellota archaeon
CTTTTCTCAGTAATTTTTCAATAGCGGTCTTGGTTTTATCTATTTGATTTTCATCCTTGACTTTTACAGCTATAACATTAACACTTTCATCACCTTCATCTTTTAGGTAATTTATTAGGTCTGCTTCTTCTATTAGAACTATATTGTCAAATATGAAGCTGCCTTTCTTTTTTAGAATTCCAACAACTTGAAAATTTATATCATCAATTAAAACTCTATCTCCAACTTTGATTGGCCTCCCATAGATTTTGTCATCTTTGAAATTGTTACCTAGGACTACTTTATTTTTGTCACCATCTTTTAACATTCGTCCATCTTCTGCTTCAATGTTAAGTACAGATTCAGCAACTTTTCTTTTTTCGCCAGATGGCACACTCATCGAGTAACCAATTTCATTTTTACCATTAAATGTCATTGTGCCAGCTTCTAGGTATCTATCAATTGCATGATCTACATTTCCAACCCTTGCAATTTTATCTGTTAAATCTGTAGTTAATGGATCAGGAGTTCCCGTACCTGGAGGGCCAGCAAAGTTTAAACCAGAAGCCTGAACAGAAAGAACATCAGTTCCAAGGTTACCGAATTGAGTAGAGATACCAACTCTTAGGCCTTCTCCAAGACCTATTAGTGATACTACTGCAGCTATTCCAATGAAGATTCCAAGCATAGTCAGCCAAGACCTTAGCCTTCTACGACTTAGACTTCGGAGGGCAATTGTGAAATAGTCGGATAACATTTGAAACTTAAAATAAAGTTTTAAATAACTTATTTCTTCTCCTTTTTGCCTTTAATTCTTTTGAAGTAAATCCATGCACCAATGCCTAGAATAACAATTATTAAAAATATTATTCCGCTTGAACTATTTTTTATAAAACCATATTTTTGTGCTTCTTTCTTTGAATATGTTTTTAATGTCAAAGAGAGTTCATCTTGGTGTTCCCCATTATATTCATCCTTATATTCTAATGAGAATTTAATTTCTGGATTTTCTTCTTTTACAAATAGTGTGAAATCTGCAGTTTCATAATCATCACTATCTACATTTCCTAAATATAATTTTGGAGTTGATAAAACTTCATATGCATCACTTTCTAATATTTCGAATACTGCAAATTTAATTTTACTCACTCCAATATTATATATGCCAATACCAACTTCACCTTTTGCATTTTTTGTGTAGATTTCTGAGCTATCTAAATTAACCATAATATCAGGTGTTTTAGCTACTACAATTGCAATAATTCCTTCTTCAGTATAAGTAGTGTTTCCAATTTCATCACTATAACTTAATTCAATAGGAATTCTATATACCTTAGGTTCTGTGTCCGGGTCAACTCTTAATTGGTATGTAAAAAGTTTTTGTTCTCCAGGGGATAATCTTTTTTCCATTAACACATTTGTTGAATCAACTGGTGTAAATGGTAATTCTGTGTATGAAACACTTGCAGCAAGAACGTCTCTTTGGGTTAATTGTAATTCTGCTCTTAAGTCTTTTATGCTAGAGTCTGCTAAATTTTCTAATAGTAATGAAACTTCTACTATATCTCCAGGAGCTACTTCTTCTGGATTAACTCTAACTTCATTTGTGTTTAACATGGTATCTTGTGTTCTAATAAGAATATCAAAAGTATGAGTTACCCATGCTTTCCCATCACTTGTGAATTTAAAATCTAGTTCATTATTTCCTTCAATAGCTTCTTCACTTATTCTTACCTTATATTGAAGAACTACTTCATCTCCAGGATCTAAAGAACCAATTGATTTTTGTGCTTCATCTCCAGGTTCTAGAGAAAATGGGAATTGAGGTTCTAGGATGAATGTTACATCATCAGCTTCTGAACCACCATAGTTTTCCATCTTAATCCAAATATCAATGTAACTTCCTGATTCTGCAGGATGGGGTTCATATTTTAATGAATCTACAATCACTGCTCCACTTTCTGGCCTTACTGCAAATGTTGATGTGGTTAACAACATTGCAATCAAAAACCAAATAAATATTTTTTTCATTGTTTTTTGCCCTCCTTGGAGGTAACCTGCAGTCACCAGAGTTTATTTGAAACTCTGCAGACTGGTGATTTGCCCTCCAAGATTATAATTTACCTATTATAATTTTGATTAATACTTTCTTTTGTTATTGCACCATCCTTTAGGAAATATGCTTTTTCTGCAAACTTTCCAAGATGATCGTCATGTGTGACCATTACTATTGTTTTATTTTTCTCTCTGTTTAATTTAATAAGGAATTCCATTACTTCTTTTCCTGTTTTACTATCTAAATTACCAGTAGGTTCATCTGCTAAAATAATATCTGGGTCATTTGCCAAAGCCCTCGCAATAGCAACTCTTTGTTGTTGCCCGCCAGATAATTCTGTTGGCCTGTGATTTACCCTATCACCTAAACCAAGAAAAGTTAATATTTCTCTAGCTTTTTTCTGTCTTGTTTCTTTTTGAACTCCTTGGAAAGTCATAGGTAGCATAACATTTTCTAATGCAGTTAATGTATTTATTAAATTAAATTGTTGAAAGATAAATCCAATTTTTTTACCTCTTAATTGAGCCAAATCTGATTCATGTAATTCTGAAATATTTTTTCCATCTAAGTGGATAGTCCCTTTTGTTGGGGTATCTAGACAACCAACCATATTCATTGCAGTACTTTTTCCAGAACCAGATGGTCCTTGGATTGCAACAAATTCTCCAGGATAAATATCTAGATTTAATCCCCTGAGTGCTTTTACTTCGGAATCACCCATTTTGTAAATTTTCCATACATTCTTAATTTTAATTATTGGTTTTTTATCTTTCATTTTACACTTTTTCCATAATTTTAATTATTTCTTTCATTGCAGATTCCATTTTGATTAATTGTTTATTATAATCTTTCAGTATGATTAATTTTTCTTCATCAGATTTACTTAATTTTGATTTCTGATACTTTTCAATGATTAATGGAATTTTTTCTTTTAATGGTAAAATTCTTTTTTTATATCCAAGAATTAAGTGTTCCTTAAACATATTGGATACATCTTTTCTTAAATAAAAATATATTTTTTTAGAACCTGGCTGTTTACTTTTTTTAATAAAACCAGCAATACTCATAAATTTTATTTTATTATATATAGATGTGGAACCATATTCTAGTTTATCTGCAATTTTTTCTATACAGATAGGTTTTGGTTCAAGATAGAGTAAAGCGAATATTTTAGAACTAACTTCATCAAGGCCCATACTTATTCCAACATCTATGAAAAGTTGTATAAAATCCTGTTCTAAATTCGTTATTTTCATAATATTGTGAAAATAGTGATTATAATATATAAAGACTCCGCTTTAAGAGACTAAAGCCTCTAAAGTTTATTCATATTTCATAAACTTAGCTCATCTTTAGAGTTTAATTCATACTTTTTAAACTTTAAATGTTTTGGTTTAGCACTATTTTATTAAGTTTAAATTATTTAAATTATTTATGAATCAATTAGCACATATCTTTTTGACTTATGTTGTATTAAGTTTTATTATTCCTAATACTCAAGAATATTTAATTCCTATAGCTTTATTTGCAATAATTCTAGATTTTGATCATATATTGGGTTATGTGAAAATAATTTTTATTTCTAAGAAAGAAAAAAATAAGATGAAATTAGGAGATTATGTTAATTTGTTTAGAACTTCAATTCAAGAACCTATAGGGATAATGACCATGGAATTAATATTTTTAATTTTATATGTTTATGGGGTACGAAATACTTATTTATTAATTGCAAGTTTAAGCATATTGATCCATTGGATAATTGATTTTTTAACAGTTCATACTAGGCCGTTTGATCCATTAAATAAACGGATAGTATCTTTATTTTTTCATTCAAAGAAACAAAGAGTAGTTAGTGAAATTATAATTACAATTGTATCCTTAGTTTTATTTTTAATAGTTTATTTTTAGGTATTTGCTTTTGTAGTGTATGGTTGTGATTAAAATAATCACATTTAATCTCTACTTGGGAAGCCTTAAATATAGTTTAGAAGTTTT
>JAGLOT010000083.1 GCA_023137655.1 Nanobdellota archaeon
AAGTAAAGAAATAAAAGAATCATTCCAAAATATTGCAGGTGGCATACTTGTTGGACCAACAACCTGGATTATTGGTTTATTATATTGGTTATACTTACTTAACATTGGAATCGGTTTATTCAACCTTGTCCCATTAGGCCCAGTTGATGGCGGATTAATGATGAAAGAAGTATTATTAAAATGGTTCAAAAAGAAAACTGCATTAACCATATTCAAATGGATTACAACATTCTTTTTCCTAATGTTAGCAGCAATCATAATATATGGTTTTTTCTAAAATGATATCTATAGCTTTAATGGAGCCTGAAACTCCTGGCAATATAGGTGCTGTCTGTAGAGTTATGAAAAACTTTGGATTAAAAAAATTAATTCTAATTAATCCTCAATGTGAATATGATAGCAATGAGGCTATAGCAAGGTCAAAACATGCAAAAGATGTTCTAAAAAAAGCTAAAGTAATTAAAAAGTTTTCAGATCTAAAAGGGGATTATATAATTGGAACTACTGCAATCCAAGGTAATGATTACAATATTCCAAGACTACCTTTAACACCTGAAGACCTTGCTAAAAAAATTAAAACTCAAAGAATGGGTATATTTAAGAATCAAAATAGAAAATTCATAATTCTTTTTGGAAGGGAAGGAAATGGATTAGTCAATGAAGAAATAAGAAAATGTGATATGATTGTTACAATCCCTTCTGATAAGAAATACCCTACATTAAACTTAAGTCATTCTGTTGGTATTATGTGCTATGAAATATTTAAAACCCAACCACAAGACGTGTTTCCTTTGGCCTCATTAAAAGATAAAGAAACATTATTCAAACATATTGATAAACAAATCAATCAAATGACTTTCACAACTCCAGATAAAAAGGAAACCCAACATTTTGTTTGGAGAAAAGTCCTCAATAAAGCAGTATTAACCAAGAGAGAGATTTATGCCTTGTTCGGATTCTTCAAGAAATTAAAATGAAAAAGAAAACCAAGTTCAAAATTTGGGGAATTATAACACTTAGTCTATTTATTCTCTCTCCATTGATTTTTGCAAAACTTGATGGGGATTACCAAGCTGGAATAATCAATCAAGGTGTTTTTATCTGGTCTGGTTTAAGTAGTTTAATTATAGGAATAATGATTACATTCATTTTTTTAATATTTTTAAATTTTAAATTACCTAAATTTAATAAAAAGAAAAAATTATGGTTTTTTAGTGCTCTTATAAGTACTTTTATCACAGTTTATGTTATGGGTGGCTCAATATTGATAGGATATTTTGCATCCTTTATTGATCAATCTAATCCTGTCGCACTCAAAAGCATAATTTATAGCTCATTATTTAGTATTTTATTTTATAGAATTTTAAATTATATTCGTATTACAATTCCAAATAAGATAATTAAAGAGCTTAAAAAAATAAAAGAATTAAAATTAGTAGTTCCTTATGTTATAAAAACAATTAAAGTTATAACAAACACTTTATTAAGTGTAATCTTAGTAGCTTTAATGGTAAGTCTGATAGTACTTAAATTCACAAATCAAATTACATCTACATTAGAATTAATTAAATTTTCCAGAGCTGTAATGATTGTTGCTTTTTTAATTGAATTATGGTTTTGGTATGGTTTAGTTCAAAATACCTATTTAGTAAAACATTTAAAAATAAAAAAATAATCACTCTGTTTCTATATAATAACCTAAAAATGGACTTTTCTTTAAAACACCTGAGACTGTTTTACTTTTACCTTCTTCAGGTAAATCTTTAGCTGCAACTGCAATACTATCTGAATCATCAACTAATGTATAACCAGAAAGTTCTCCAAATTTAACAGTATTCTCAACTACTCCCCTGACAGTAACTTCCTCATTAATATTTTCTTCTTGCTTAACATCTACAATAGATTTAGTACATCCTGCAAGAAATAACAAAGACAAACAAAGCACTACAATTAATATTTTTGATTTCATACTCCTAATAAACTTTAAACCTTAAAATAAGTTTCTATTAAATAAACTAAAATTTATATAGTCTAATGTCTCCTTAAATTTATGGTCATTTGTCATGCAGTTAAAGCATTAATCCAAAAAGATAATAAATTTCTAATAATTGAACAAAGATTCAATAATCAAAATTATCTAAATTTACCAGGTGGAAAATTACAAAAAAATGAATCTGAAATTGATGCATTGCATAGGGAATTAAAAGAAGAATTATCTATAACTGTAAAAATATTTAAAAAACTAGGCTCTTGGTATTTTATTAAGGAGACAAATCAAAATAAAATAATCTGTACCACATATTTATGTGAATTAGAAAACTCAAATATTGATTTAAGTAAAAGTCCTAAAGATGAAAACATAACTAATTACTATTGGTTAAGAAAAGAAGATTTACCAAAATTAGATAATCTCCCCAATGAAAGTTTAAAAAAATTATTTGAATCTATTCAAGAACTGCTTTAATCCTTCTAACACCTGAAGAAGAACTCTGTTCCTTTTTAATCCTAAACTTGCCCAACTCACTTGTATTATCTGCATGTGGGCCATTACAAATTTCCTTAGAAAATTCCCCCATAGTATAAACCCAAACTTCTTCTGGATATTTTGTACCAAATTCACCATGAGCACCAGAAGCAAATGCATCTTTTAATTTCATTTGTTCTTTAACAACAGGCAAACCTTTCTGAATAATATCATTCATCATATCTTCTATTTTCTTTTTCTCATCATCTGTTAATTTCCTTTCAAAATTAAAATCAAATCTTAATCTTTCAGGGGTTATATTAGAACCTCTTTGTTTAATATCTTCTTTAAGAACTCTTCTCAAAACTTCATTAAGTAAATGTGTTGCAGTATGTAACTTTTTAGTCATATCAGAACTTTCAGAAAGCCCACCTTTAAACTTCTTCTCAGCTCCAACTCTTGATATCTCTTGATGTTTCTTAAATGCCTTATCAAATCCTTTAACATCTACCTTAACTTTCTTATCAATACATAATTCAACAATAAGCTCAACAGGAAAACCATAAGTTTGAAACAAAAAGAATGCTTCTTCTGCATTTATCTGACCATTTTTAGCCATTAAATTAAATTTCTTCAAACCTTTTTCCAATGTTTTTCTAAATTTATCTTCTTCTTTCTTTAATTCAGAAATAATAAAATCTTTATTTTCAATTAATTCAGAATAATCTTCACCAAAATTCTTAATCACAACTTCTGCAATTTTTGTAGTAACAATATTATTTTCAACATCCACACCTAACATCCTTAAATGTCTTATGGCTCTACGAATAAATCTTCTTAAAATATACCCTTGATCTAAATTACTTGGAACAATCTTTTTATTATCTCCAAGAATAAAAGTTGCAGCCCTCATATGGTCTACAATAATTCTAACAGACTTTGTTTGCTCTTTATCCAACTTTTTCAATCCCGTTATCTCTTTGACTTTCTCAACAATTGGTTTTATGCTAGCAATCTCATAAACATTACTAACTCCTTCCAAAATCATAGCAACCCTTTCAAGGCCCATTCCAGTATCAACATTTTTCTGCTTCAAAGAAATATAATCTCCGCTTTCTTTTTTCTCGTATTCCATGAAAACATTATTCCAAATTTCTACCCACCTTCCATCTTCTGGATTAAAGGGAAGTTCCACTTTATCATCAGAATTCCAATAAAAGATTTCAGTATCCGGTCCACAAGGCCCAGTATTTCCAGCAGGACCCCACCAATTATCTTCTTTTGGCAAAGGAAAAATTCTTGCAGTCTCGTTGTTCTTTTTTTGCTTATCATATATCTCAGCAGAAATTTCAGATTTTTTAAAACACTCTTGCCAGATCTTGATGGATTCACTATCACGCGGAGCATCTTTGTCGCCCTGAAAAACCGTTACTTTTATTTTTCCGGGAGAAATTCCCAGCCATTTTTTGCTTGTCAAAAATTCCCAGCTCCAACGAATTGAATCATTCTTAAAATAATCTCCCAAAGACCAATTTCC
>JAGLOT010000084.1 GCA_023137655.1 Nanobdellota archaeon
ATTTAATGGGATGAGAATTCCTTTTTGGTTTAATGCTTCTTCCCTGCCTATATGTAGGTCTGAAATGACTAGAATTTCTTTATTTATTAATAAGGATAAGTTCTTTATTTCTATATTTGGTAAGATTTGCATGTTAATAGAAAAGATTGATTGATTAAAAATGTTATGCTACTAAATCATATATTGTAGTTTTCGTTTCTATTACTTCTTCTGATGTTGCTTCATATACGAATCGGAAAAATTTACTTTCAAGAAAATTGTATGCTGGATTATTATATAGTTTATATAGTGGATTATGTTTTCTTCTTAAATCACGATTTATTTGCTTTTTTAATTCCCTCCTTAATTGAGATGAGGGGTCATATGAATCAATAATAATTTCTTCAATCTTTTCCTTATGATTTGCATGTGATTTTGAAGTTAAGATCAAATTAGTTAAATCTTTTGCCATTAAAAACAACTGTGTTCTGCAAGGATTTGTTTTATACCCCCAATCATAACCCATAAATACACCATCCAAAGTTTCATTCATATTTTGGAGGTTTGCATCCCCCCAAATACTATTACCATTATGTACTTGTCTTGTAAATTGGGCCCCTTCTTGAAGATATTTTCTTGTTTCTTCAGGCGTTGCAGTTTTTATAAGTTCTGCAACATTATCTCCTTCAACCCAATCAGTAATTAAAACATCATAAAATATAAGATCTCCATCTTTTGTTTTTAATAAATCTTCTCTTGGTTTAAATGTGGGTAAACCTTTTTTTCTTAGATGTTTATATTGTTCAATTTCTCTCCCTACAGAAGATTCTAATTCTTCAAAAACTACAAATGCATTATTGAATAGAATCTCACCAATTGGCCGAAGAATAATTATCTCCCTATAAGCTACTTTTTTTGGAATTTGTACATCAATATATTGGCCTTGATAATTTAATTTAAAATGAGAATTTGTCCAATCATGAGCTATCCCTTCACGAGAGACCCATCTTTCTAGCTCCCCTAATTCTACTCGTGGTTGCCCAGGATAAGTATCTTTTTGTCCTAATATTCTTAATTGAGCAATTATCTTCCAGAGTTCTTCTTTAGATTCTACTACTTGCATAAAAGTTAATTAAGGTAATATAGATTATAAAGTTTTCTATCTATTATTACTTATTAGTGGTTAAAAGAATTCGCTTAATCCAGATTGTGAATGGCCTTTCTTGATTTCATCTAAAGAACACTTGTAAACAGCCATAATACTTTCTATTGCAGGCAGGACTTGATTATCGATATAATAGGTAGCATCATATTTTTCATTGCCTAATTCCTCTGGTGTTCTTGCCCTATCTCTTATCATGTCTTTCCCTTCAATAATTACATAATCAATGCCCATCCCAACAACAACTGGGAATCCTTTTTCCTGTAATCTTTTTGCAACTGCAACATGTGGGCCTATTTGAACATAATCTTCAACATGTTTCTGCAATTGGGTTGTAATTTTAACATCTTCAATTGAAACTTTATGATTTCTTAAATCATCAATAACTTTTCTTAGATAGGTTACTACTTTTGCCCTATCATTTTCTTTTAATAATATTTCAAGAACATGTTTCTGGGTTTTCTTAGCAATATTACTCCAGTTTCTTCTTACAGTTGCAAAACCAGTTATTTTAATTTTATTATCTGAAGAGATTAAAGCATATTTTTTCTTAGCCCCTCCACTTCCAGACTTTGCTTCAACAAAAATTCCCCTTTTAAAATATCCCTCATATTCTAATTCCATAGTTCCTGGAAGTGTTTGATTAACCTGCCTTGTAAAGTTTTTAACATCATCAATGGATTTTCCATTTAATAATAAAAATACGCTATCTGTATCTCCATAAATTACTTTAAATCCTTTTTCATCTGCTTTCTTAATTAAATCTTTAATATAATAACGGGCCCATGCAGTTATGCTTTCTGCACATTCCCAAGAATACCATCTTGAACCAAAGAATCCATAATAACCATATAAGCTATTTGCTAATAATTTTAATGTTTCAGATCTTGCAAGAAGTATTGCATCTTTTTTCTCTTGGGTTTTAATTATTTCTTTAACCCTCATTCTTCTGGAAACTAAACTATCAATTACATTTGGAATAAATCCTTTCTTTTTATCTGAGAATCTATATTCTTCTTTTAATCCTGGAACTAATATTCCTTCTTCATCAATATTTAATGCATCTTCTGAAATGTTATGGGATGAAATTATGCTTGGATAAAGGCTTCTAAAGTCAAGGACAACAATATCTTCATACATTCCAGGTATTGGTTCAACAACAAATGCTCCTTGATACTTTTTTCCAATCCTCCCTTTAACTGCATGAGAAGATGGTTTTCTTGGAATAATTTCTTTATATTCTTTTGTTAAATACATCAAATAGGATTCAACCAATTGGCTAAATCCCCTTCTGGTACCATCAAAAGGTAGAATTTTAACAATCTTGGAAAGTTCAATAATATTTGGTAAAACTTTTTCTGTTAAATCATAAACCAATAAAGAATCTACAAGATTGTAGTAAGCAAATCTTTCTAATTCTGGACTACAAGTATCCCATGCCTCTGCTAATGTATCAAGGTCTACTTCTTCTTTTTTCCTTCCAAGTAATTCCTCTGCAACAGAATCAAGATTAAATCTTTGAGTGTCCATTGTTGGACCAATAATCTTTTTAATAAATTTGTAAATATCAATATGTACTATCCCTTTTATTCTTGCTACCTTTCCGTCTTTATTGCCAACAACTAATTTAGAATTATCTATGCCTAAATTTAATGGGATCTTGTATTTTTCTGCCCTATCGTGTATATATGGCATATCAAAACCATCAGAAAAATAACCTGTTATAATATCTGGATTATATGATTCTACGATTTCTTTAAATCTCAGTAAAAGTTCTCGTTCTCCATCAACAAACTCAATGTATTTTTTATCTGTCTTGAATCTTTTCCAGGTTATTACTTTTTCAAAGTTTTTACCATAGAAACTAAGCATAATTATTGGATATTTTTGTGGGTTGATTATTTTCCCATCAGGATTATAGGTTTCAATATCAAAGGCAAGAACTTTTGTATTTGTGATTGTGGTTTCTTCTAATTGTGTTATTTCTTTTGCATTGAAAACAAGAGATTTTTTTGTTTTTTCAACTAATTCTCCATCAACTTCAATTAATGTGAATGGTATTAAACCTTTATCAATAATGTATTTTTTTACAAATGGAATATCAAATTCATAAATTTGTTTTACTTCATCCCAATCCCTTACGTATCTTGCGATTTTAGGTGTGGTTTTTGGGGTTATGGTATTTATCCTGAGTAAATTTATTGGTTTTCCTGCAATTTCTTTAGTTATACTTTCTGTACTAATTATTTGTAGTTCATCATCTTGTTTTAATGATTTAAGTTTTTGAACTAAATCTTCCCTGTTTGCAGTTGCAGATTCCTGTAATAGAAAATATGGTTTAATGGAATTATCTAGGGCCATTATTTTATCTCCCTGTTCTGTTCTACCAAATAGATAAATTACTGTGTCCCCATTATTTGACTTATAAGTGATATCGTATAAGTAAAATCTTACTTTGACCATTTGATTATTTAAGAGAAGTAAGTTTATAAAATTTTATGTAAAAATGTGGTGTTTATGTGGTTTATACTGGATTCATAGGAGTTCTTCGACGAGGGATAAATTGTCTGGGTTAAGTTTAAATAGTAGTAATTATTTGGAAGTTTTATGAAAAAATTGATTATTTTTATAATAATTGGGGTATTTTTAGCAAGTAATGTACTAGCAGATAATACTGTTAATTTATACTTCTTTTATGGTAATGGATGTTCTTATTGTGCCGCTGAAGAAATATTATTGGATGAATTAGAAGTTAAATATCCTACATTAAACATAGAAAAGTATGAAGTTTATCAAAATAGTGATAATATAAAATTATTTGAACAATGTTCTGCTTTATCTGGAACTAAAATTGAAGG
>JAGLOT010000085.1 GCA_023137655.1 Nanobdellota archaeon
TACAATTTTACCTTGGGCAGTAAGATTCCCAGACCCTAAGGGGGGGTATTTACCAGATTATAGGCATCCATCTCAAATTTATGAAGCAATAAAAAATCTTGTATTATTTTTCTTTCTATCATTCCAATCTAAAAAAGAGAACAAAAAAGGATTCCTAACTTGGATATTTATCTTATTATATGGCATATTAAGATTTTCAATAGAATTCGTAAGATACTCATATATCAAGTATTTTGGATTAAGCACAGGTCAATATTTATGTATTTTAATGATGATTGTTTCAGGTTATATTTTAATTAAATATTATTGGGTTAAACCAAAAAATAAGTAACCTAAAATTCAAAACAAGAAATTAAAAAATAAATCAAAACCAAAAAGAAAATAAATTATATCTAAACTTTAATTATCTTACCTCTAGGTCCTGGATTAATAACTTTTATACCATTTAATTTATCTTTTTTACATTCATTTTCATGTAAATGTCCACATATAACTAAATCCAATTTACTTCTGAGAATAAATTCTCTAAAACTAATATTCCCAACATGGCCCATATCCAGTTTATCTAATTTAGTTCCATAGGGAGGTGCATGAATCATGAATAAAACCTTACATTTATTTTTTTGAAAATTATCCACATCTTTAGTTATCTTTTTACCCCATTTCTCAAATTTCTCATCTTCATGGGAAAATCCACCGCCGCCATAGCCAATAATCATAACATCATTAAATTTCTCAACTTTCTTATGTATAAAACGAATATTCTTGTGTTTTTTACACCAGATTTTCATATTCCTTAAACCCTCATGATTTCCATGAATCATAAAAACTTTTTTACCCCAAGAATTCAGTTCACTCAGGAAATATTCTACATCTTCTTCAAAAAATGTAAGATCTCCAGCACAAATAATTGTATCACATCTTTTAGCTTTCTTTTTAACACTCTTAAAATCTCTTAAAGAACCATGCAAGTCGGTAAATGCCAATATTTTCATAATTTAACATTATAACTTCTAATTTAAATTATTTTCCCTACAACGCCCATTATAGACCACAAATTCAAATAACAGAAAAGCTTAAAAGATTTAAAACCTTTAATACAATATATGCAAGTAAAACCACACCATAAAGTATTAGCACATAATGTAATTTCAAAAGTATTATTTCTTTTAATTATTGTAACTGGTGCAATATTAACCTATAATGGTTTAGCATATTCTAATATGAATATCACAATTAATGGAACTATACTTCTAATTTTAGGCATAACAATTTATTATTTATTTCATGGAAATCCTTTTGAAAAAGGATTCATATATAATCATAAGAAAAAGAAAGGGCCTAAATTGTCATTAAGATAACCCCATATATATCTGTAAATATCCAACTCATTTCTCAAGGAATTTTTCTAAATCTAGTATTAACTAATATCCACTCAGTAAATAATAATAATAAAGCAAGTACAATTGCAAGTCTATTTGCTTCAAATGGAACCATACCTTTGTGGGTTTCATTAATATTTTCTAAATAAGGGTTCATAAATTCATCTAAACTTTTAATATCCAAATGAATACCTCCAGTACTGTTACTTATTTCTAGCAAAACCTCTTTATCATAATCAATGGATAAATTATATTTCTCTGGAAGATATTTTGCAATCACATTTTCTGAACCAAGTCCAATTGTATGTACAATCACATTATTACTTTTAGCATAATTAATGCCTTCTTGGATTCCTTCACTAACAAATGCACTAGTAGTTTCGCTTCCATCACTAATTAGAATAATACTTCTACATTTGTCAGAGTCCAATAATAAATTTGTTGAAGTTATTAATGCCCCAGATATATCAGTTCCACCAATTTGTTTTACCCTAATATTATTCAAGACCTTATTTAGTGTATTTTTATTACTTATTGGAATTGCATCTATAAATGTGATTCCAGAGAAACTTACTATACCAATATTAGAATATCCTGAATTATTAATTAGCCATCCAGATATTTGTTTTGCAACACTCATTCTATTGGGCAAAACATCCTCTGCAGACATACTAGGACTAATATCAATAGCAATAATAAAATCATTTTCATTGACATCTGTTTTATGCCATACAACTAATCCACTAGCGGCAACTATAACACAAATTAAAATCAAAGTTCTTAAAACTAATAACCAAATATTCTTTGTAATTAGTTTATCTCCAGTTACACCTTTTAATGATTCAAAATTAGCAAATCTTATTGCCTTACCTTCAGAATGTTTTAGTAAATAAAAATGGATAAATATAAGTGCAGGTATTAAAAACAAACAAAGTAAGTACAATGGATTCTCAAATGTTAAATTAAACATTTACTCCACCCACAATATTTATTATTTCCTTCATCTTGCTATAACTATCCGTTTTTTAAAATAATTTACAATTGGTTTTTCAAAATCTTCATCTGTTTTTAAATAGACAAAACCCATTTTTGTTTTTTCAAAAACATTTCTTATACTTGCAATTTTATTTTTAACTTCTTCCTCATATACTCCCTTATATTGATTACTATCAATATATATCTTTTCACCAGTAAATGGATTCTCAAGTAAATATTGACCCTGTTCTTCAGGCATAGAATAATCTCTAGGGTCATGAACCATAATTCCAATCATTTCATATTTCCTGGATAAAGTCCGGATATAATGACCCCAATTGTCCTTTAAACCAATAAAGTCAGAAACAATAATAATCATAGTCCCTTCTTCTAAAAAACTATTACAATTCATAAGGGTTTTATTTAGGTCAAAATTACCTCCAAAATTATCAGAATTACTTAATTCATCCATAACTCTAAATTGCATACTTTGACCTTTTTGAGGGCTTATTTTTGATACTAGTTTATCCGAAAACAAACCCATGCCCACAGCATCCCCACTTTTTAATATATTAAAACATAAATTAGATACCAATTCAGCTGCAAATTCTACCTTCAGTTGGCCGGTTGAAGAACATAACATACTATTACTAACATCTAGAAGAAAAAAAACATTTAATGCGTGATATTCTTCCAATTCCTTAATCAGAACATCATTACATCTTAAACTAGCCTTCCAATCAATCCTACTCGCATCATCACCCAAGATATATTGTCTGTAACCTGCAAATTCCATCCCCCTACCCTTAAAGATAGTGTGCCAATTACCCTCAAGTGCCCTATTAAGAACTCGCATACTTGGTGTAATTTTAACCTTAAGCTTTTTTTTATGTTTTTCACTCATTTTATTATAACTAGGATATATTAATTAATTTGCAACTCCGATTAGATAATCTATCAAATTATGAATCCATTATCGGAACTTTTTTCAATATCTCTTCAATTATTTGGTCAGTTTTAATTCCTTCAGCTTCACCCTCAAAATTAAGTAGAACTCTATGTCTTAAACAATTAGCAGCAACATCCTTAACATCCTGACTTATAACATAACTTCTTTGATTTACTAATGCATGTGCCTTTGCTGCAATAAAAATAGCAATACTACTTCTCGGACTACCACCAAAACCAATATACTTTCCTAATTTAACATCATAATTATCTGGATGTCTTGTGGCATCAATAATTCTAACAATATATTTTTCAATTTTTGCATCAAGATAAATTTGTTTTACAAATTCCCTTACCTTAATAATTTCTTTTGGAGTAAATACTGTTTTTAAATCATATTCACTAAAATTATGGATGGTCATGTTAGTATTTAATATTTTAACTTCTTCCTGCAAACTAGGATATCCCATATAAAGATTATAAAAAAACCTATCAAGTTGAGCTTCTGGAAGTTTATAGGTACCCAATTGTTCTAATGGATTTTTTGTAGCCATTACAAAAAAAGGATCTGGTAATTTAAATGTATCCTTACTAATTGTAACTTGTCTTTCCTGCATACCTTCTAGTAAAGCAGATTGAACTTTTGGAGGACTTCTATTAATTTCATCTGCTAAAATA
>JAGLOT010000086.1 GCA_023137655.1 Nanobdellota archaeon
TAAAAGATATTAAGCTAATAAACATTCCAGAAAATATGATGAAAATTAATTGAGCAGGCTTTATTTTATTTTTATTGAAATTTAATTTATCTATAGTTTTAGCAATACTTTCTCCAGCTATAGCAATTAATGGTTGTATTATACCCATAAGTAGAAGAATTATTTATTTATTTATAAATGTTTTAGGTTTAACATGATTCTAAGGGGAGATGATAAATTGTAACTAACATAGGAATTTAACAAAGTTGGTGAAGGTGATTTGGATGGAAAAATTTGTAAAATTTTGTAATTGGTTAATTGATGTTATATTCTTTCGCTTGAAATGAGAAATAGCTGTAATCAATTTTGTGAAGAGTAAGGCGCAGGACACGTATATCAATGATTTAATCTTATAAAAAAGAATTCGTTTTCTATATCACCAGTGTTTTCAATTCTATGTTTTACATTTGAAGGGATATAAATTAAATCATCTTTAGCATATTCAAACTTTTTTCCATCTTCAAACTGAATAACACCTATCCCTTTCGTTACAAGAAAAAATTCATCAATATCTATGTGATTATGTCAATCAAAAACTCCACCAGCTGCTAGAAAACCTTTTGTCATAGCATCCATTTGTGATGAAATTGGGTCATCTTTTGATAGTATCAGTTGTCTTCTTCCACTACCGCCATGTGCCCCCTCTACATCAATGGCATTCAAATGTTTCTTAAATGGTTCTCTCATAAGGATATCAAATCTTAGAATCGTTATAAATTTTTCGGATGGTCTGGGCATTATGTCAGAAGGAAGAGAAGGGGTTCAATTTTTGTTTCTTTTTTTAAAAAAAGGATTTAGAATAATGAAAATTTAATTGAACTTAACACATATTGGGTAAAGAAAGATTTACAAGTTTACTTTAATTTTCTTGTAGGATTTCTTTGGCCTTGGTAAATTTCTTTAACACTAAAGGTAATAGAAGTGCAAACAAACTGATTAGTCCAAGAATTATTAGTTTACTTGGCTGAATGTCTGTTAAGGTGTTTCCTAAATATATTAATGCAAACGTGCCTGGAAGCAAACCAATGAATGTTGCAAGAATAAATTTACCTACTGAGATATCAATTAATCCAGCAATATAATTTTGTAATTCGTAGGGGATTAAAGGAATTAGCCTCATGTAGAGAATAAACATGAAACTATTCTCGTCAGTACGATTCAAATATTTTTTATATTTAGTTTTTTCAATTTTAGATTTGATACGTTCACGACCGAACTTTTTGGCAATAAGAAATGGGAAAATACTACCTACTGAAGAGATAGTGATAACAAGAGCCGTTCCAAACGCTGGAGTAAATAATAACCCTCCAACAATGGTCATTGCAGTGCCTGCATGAGGGATAAATACAGCAATTAAATACAGTAAACAATATATGACAGGGATCCAAACACCAAAACCTTCAATATAGGTTTTTATAATTTCTGGTTGTATATATTGCCAAATGCGGAAATAAATACTGCTGCTAATTGCCAGAATGAGAATTATGCTTGGGATAATGATTCTTTTTTTCATTAGGTTAATTTAGGCGTAAGGTTTATACATAAATGTTTTCTTTTTAAATGAAATAAGATATGACTGGATATTATATTTTTTTATAATTATTTTTAGATTAAATCAAAATTAAATAATTGTTTAATATTATTTATTTGAAAAGAATTTTATTGCCCTTGCTAATTCATTATGAGTTTTACCATATTTTTCAATAGATATTTTTTTCATATATGCTTCACATGCTTGAATTAAAGCCTTAGCACCTGCTTCGGTTCCATCTGGATGTGCATGAACTCCTGCACCCATAGTTGTAATAAAATCAGTTGTTCCTGCTAAATCTATAAATGGTTTTAATTTTGTAGGATTTAATCCTCCAGAAATTATTGGTGCACATTTTTTAATGCCCCGCCAGGAATCATCTTCTAGAATTACATGGTGGTGAGAGTCTTCTTTTACTAATTTTAACATAGATTTACTATTGGTTGGAACTTTTGCCCAGGATTGTTCAAAAAATTGTCCCTTGGCGATTAAATGCAGAATATTATTAGCAGGAATGATGTCCTCTTTTGGACTACCTTTCATTTTTCCAACACCTGCAGTTCCAGTATGGATTCCTGATGCACCAGCTAAACGTGCAAATTTAGATAAAACTAAGACTGTGAAACCAATAGGATTTTCTGGGCGAGTATATGCACCATGAGATGCCCTATGGAAGTGAATAAATACATCCGGATATCTCCTCCTTAAAGTTTGTACTGCCATCCATCCAGCAGTTATTCCATCAATTAAAAAAGCATAACTTCCAAGTTCAAAACCAGAATTTTTAATTAGTTCACACCTTTCAATCATTGTATCAAAATCTGCTGCAGAAACATTAAATGAATGTACTTTTTTCTTTTTGGTTTCTTTGACAACTTTATCCATCGCTTCTTTAACATGTGCGACCATTTTATCATAAGGACAAAAATCTTGATTTGCTTGGGGCTCATCATTTTTGACAAAGTCCCCCCCACCTTTCCAAAAATTATAACAAACTTCTGCATATTCTGCAGATGTTAAACCCATCTTTGGTTTTATGATAGTTCCCAAAACAGGCCGACCTTTTATCCCTAAATATTTTTTCATATCATCTAATGTATAACTAGGGCCATCATATTGTTCTAACATAGCAGGAGGAAACCATACATCCAATAATTTTAATGCGTCAATTTGCTTCATACCTAAAACATTTCCAACTATATATGTTAAAATATTTTGAATATTTCCCCCCCTATCAAAAAGTCTCCAAGGATATGCAATCCAAACCAGTTCTTTTTTTAAGTCTAATTTGTAAACCAATGCATTCATTTCATGAGAAAAATCGGTTTCTGTTTGCACTGTAAAATTTGTTCCAGTGGATGATTCTGCAGCAATTTCGGTTGCCGCTTGAAGAACATTCAAATTATTTCCAGGGACAAAATGAAAAACACATAATAAATATTGTCCATTTTTTGGATTTTTTAAATTTAGATTTGTATAACGTTGTTGTTTTTCATTAAGTGAGTCTAATAATTCTTGATATTTTTTTAACATTTGGATATCCCCTCTTTAATTATTTTATTGAGATTTAAATTATTTAATTGTTTTGTTTAATTATACTCTATATTTGATAAAATTGGTGAATCTTTAATTAAATATTGAAATAATTTATCTAGAGTCATAAGTTGGATGTTTATGGCCTAATTCTTTTCGATATTTTAAGTGTTCCATATGTGATATTTTTTCCTTTAAGAATTTATCCATATCCAATTTATTTTCTTCTATCATTGTAGAAAAATGTCTTCCCCCCAAGAAATGGGGCATTAAAACATAAGTTGCTCCAGAATCATATAATCTAATTGCATCATCAATTTGATGTGAAACTACAGCAATTATTGCTTTTTTATTTTCTTCTTTTATTTTATTAATTAATAATAAGTTTGTGTCAACCAAAGTGATTGTTGATATGACCATTTTTGCTTTTGAAAAATTAATTTCATTAAGAAATTCTAAATCTTCAGCATCCCCATATCTACAATCATATCCCTCTTTTGATAAATTAGTAATAGTTTCTGGGTTATAATCAATAATCAGGAATTTTTTTTTGATTTTTTTAAGAGATTCTAATATGTCAAGTCCAATTCTATTGTAACCAACAAGAATTATTTCATGATCATTATCTTTATGGTATTTATGTTCATCAACTTTTTTGCCTTTTCTTTCAAATATTGTAAGATATTTTGATAATTTATGATAAATTTTATTTGAATATATAATTAGGTAACTTGAACCTGCAAAAGTTATTAAACCAACTGCAGTTACCAATGAAAGAATCTCATTTGTTACATGGCCTACTGAAACACCCATGGCAACAACAATTAAG
>JAGLOT010000087.1 GCA_023137655.1 Nanobdellota archaeon
ATTTTCTTATGGTACTAGCAACAGCTTCACTGGTGACCCCATGATAAGCACCGATAACTAAATCGTCAATATGTGCATCTTCTTTTTTTGAACCAAGGGCTTTTTTTGCATTTTTTTTATATGAATCCAGTATTGTTTTAATAAATCCTTCCTGAACTTTTACATCATCTAACTTTTCCATGACCACATTTCCCTCTTTATCAAGGAGATGTTTTTCAACACCTGCATCATAAGATGTTCTGGTGCTTCTTTTTATTGTTTCTAAAAGAATATTTCCTTTTTCGTATAATTTTTTATGTTTTGCAATATGTTTAGGAACTTCTGGTTTTTCAGTCATTATAATCACCTATGAATTAGATATTAACTTTTAAGAAGTAGTATATTATAAATCTTTCTATAGAGAACCATCTCCACTGTCTTCTTTAACTAAGTCAGGGGCGTACTTATCTATTAGTTCAAAAGTAAAGTAGAATATTGGTGCATATATTAGAACAACTAATATGAACTTCCAAGATAGTGCTACCACACCATAAATAACTAAAGAGAACATTAATTGTAAATAACTTACTTCTCTTATTCTTGCTATTACTTTGATGTATTTAGCGCCTTTTATACCATTTATAATTACAAATATTCCAAAAGCAAGAAGTATTAGACAAATAAAGAATTTAATTACTAATAGCCCTGAAAATCCGTCTAATGTACTAATTAAATGCCTTACCCAATCTATTCCAACCCAAACAGCTACTGCGCCATTGGTTATTGCATTCCCCATGCTTGTAGAATGTTTTTCCTGAAAGAAATCTGTAAAAATTAGGTTAATCCAAATTGGGACTAATACCCATAAAATTTCTGGTTTTTGAAATGGTGCAACAAACAATAAGGATAACCAATATACAGTTGTAAAGAAAAGATATCTTATGGTTGCCCATGCCCCTATTAATAAGGTAGTCCAGATGCTCATACCTTATAAAAAACAATTAGTTTATTTAAATATTCTTTACCCACTTTATAGTGGATATTTGTTAAAGATTCATTAGAAATGTTTATAAACTTCTGAGTTGTTGAAATTGTTATGGCAGCCAAAAAAACTAAGAATTCTACTAAAGGAAAAGATAAAACTATTCCTTCAAATCAAAAGGGCTTAACTACACAATTAGGCAAAGGTGCACCGAAAGAACTTGAAAAAAAGTTAGATGAAATGAAGAAGAAATTGGATGTTTTTCAGAAAAAACTTCTTGGTAAATTTGATAATTATATAATGGGTTTAGCATTACTGCCACCAGAAATGCCTAAGAAGAATGCTCAAGGGATGCCACCTCAACAAACTCTTAAAAAAGGTGAAGTAAAAGAAGAGCAAACTCTTCATATGAAAAAAGATGAAGTAAAAATTCTAGTTTTAATTGATGATACTGATAGCAAGAAGATGTCCAAGTATGAACTTAAGGATAAATTAACAGTTGTTATTAAAGAAATGGCCACTGCTGTTGATAAAAAGATTATACCAGAAGTTATAATTCTTTCAGAACTTTGGCAAAACTGCTATGATGCAAAATATGATTTATTGCCAATAGTTGCAATGTCTGCTATAATCTATGATAAGGGGATGTTAGCTGCAGTTAAAATTGCAGAAGTTCATAAGACAATGGTTCTAAGGAAATTCGAAAAATATATTGTAAGTTATGTTCTTGCAGGTTCTTTAGTTCAAGGTAAGGCAACTAAAACATCTGATATTGATGTATGGATTGTAATTGATGATACTGATGTTAAGAAAATGACAAGAGTTGAACTTAAGGATAAATTAAGAGCAATCATTATTGGTATGGGTATTGAAGCTGGTGAGATAACAGGTATAAAGAATAAATTAAATATCCAAGTCTATATTTTAACAGACTTCTGGGATAGCTTGAAGGAAGCAAATCCAGTAATTTTCACATTATTAAGGGATGGAATTCCATTCTATGATAGGGGAATGTTTATGCCATGGAAACAGTTGCTTAAAATGGGTAGAATTAAACCTAGTCCAGAAGCAATTGATTTGTTTATGAGTTCTGGTGAACAGATGTTGAAGAAAGTAGAAAGGACAATTAAATCAATTGGTATGGATGATACTTTTTGGGCTATATTAACACCTTCACAGGCAGCATTAATGCTTTATGGTATTCCACCACCAACACCAAAGGAAACTCCAAAACTTATGAAAGATATTTTTGTAAAGAAAGAGAAAATATTAGAATTAGAGTATGTAGAAATTCTTGAAAAGAATATTAAGGTTAGAAAAGATTTAGAACATGGAACTAAAAAGACCTTAACTGGAAAAGAAGTTGATACATTAGTTACAAATGCTGGAAAATACCTAAAGAGAATTAAGAAATTGTTTGATCAAATAGATATTAAGAAAAAACAAGAAGGGATGATTCATCTTTATGAAACGGTTATTACTATTATTAGAGATACTTTAAGGATGGAGGGTATTGAAAGGGCAAAAGATATTGAAATTGTTAAAATCTTTGAAGATGAATTAATTGCAGTTGGTAAAATACCTGCTAAATATTTGAGAATTCTTAATGATGTTGTTAAAGCTAAGAAAGATTATGATAATAATAAGTTAACACAACAGGAAGTTAATAAGGTAAATAGAAAAGGCAATGATTTAATTAAATTCCTAGTAGAATATATGCAAAGGAAACGAGGAAGAGAATTAGATAGGGCTAAGATAAGGGTTAAACATGGTAAGAAATATGGTGAAGTCTTATTATTAGATAAGGTTGCATTTATTATCCATGATGTGGAAAAAAGAGGGGAAGGAATTACTAAGGCACAGATTGGTGCTAAAGGTAGATTGACAAAAGCTAAAGAAAGTAATTTAGAAGAACTTGAAGTAGAATTAGCCAAAGTTAACTTGCCTGGAAAAGTATTCATTAAAGAAAGCATTTTTGAGGACTTGAAAGAGTTCTTTGGAAAAGATGTTGAGTTTTTATTGAATTATTAATTTAAAATAATTAGAGATTCACAATGCAAACAAGAATAAGTGTTAAAGAGGCAATGACAGTTCATCCAATAACTTTGGATGTTAATAAGAGTCTGCATGATTGCGCTAAACTTATGAAGAAACATAGGATTGGGGGAGTTCTTATTGTTGAGAAAAAGAATTTAGGTTCTTTATTAGGCAAGAAAAAATTAATTGGAATAGTAACTGAACAAGATATTGTTAGAAAATTAGTTGCCAATGGAAAAGATACTCTAGATATTTCTGTTAAGGAAATTATGGAAACTGAACTTATTACTATTGGTTCTAATATTGATATTGCTGAAGCAATAATGTTAATGAGGGATGAAGATGTTAGACATTTGCCTATTGTTGAGGGTGAAAAATTAGTTGGTTTGATTACTGCTAAAGATATCTTGAGAATTGAACCTCATTTATTTGATTTTATGGCTGCTAAGTTTGAATTGAGAGAAGCTAAAAATAAACCACTTTTAGATGTTTGTGAATTATGTGGTTGTTTAACTGATAAGATTTATAGTTCTAAGGGTAGTAAAGTTTGCAAGAATTGTAAGAAATTAGTTTAATTTGCAAAAACTTATTAGTTTGATTGTATTTATATTTTCTATGGATGGATTAGAATTACCACCAGATATGGAAAACTATAAAGTGATTCCAGATTATGAAGAAATAAGTGAGTTACTTCTACCTAAATTTTCTGGAGATTATAGATTTTTAGTTGTTTATACTTGTGAATTAAATTTAGCAGTGGGTAAAAAGTCAGATGATTATTTAGATATTGTTAATGATTATTTTGCTAGAAAGAAAATGGCTAATAACTATGTTGATA
>JAGLOT010000088.1 GCA_023137655.1 Nanobdellota archaeon
AATAGGGATGATGACTTTCATTTAGATTCCTGTGATATTTGTTTAGGTGTTGGCGGACAAAAAGAAGACGGCAATAACTTAAATGATAGGGACAATGATTATATCCCAGATGATTGTGATCTACATCCAGATAAGGAAGATAAGTCTTTAGCGTGTTTCCAATATGTTCATAAATTAAATGGTGAGGGAGAACTTGAATTTACAAAACAATGTGCTACAATTGGATATTGTAATGCATTGGATGATTTTAATCAAGAAGCAGGAATTGGTGTTGAAATAAGGAGTTGTTCAAAAGAAATTGAAGATTAACCATAAAACTTTTCAGAATTCAATATTAAAATCAACATCAAAGAACCATAATCAAAAACAATACTAGAAGTATATAAGATGTTAAAAAATAAAAAAGGGGTTGAAATGTCTTTAAAGGCAGTTGTAGAAATACTCCTAGCTTCAATTATCATCCTAAGTACCATTGTTCTTATCAATATGATTTTCAATGCATTTAGTGCAGATGATTATTCCTTAGGGAATTTTAATTCTCTAGGCGCAAATACATTATCTTTAATCCAGTCAGATGAACAATTTTCTACAAAAATAATGCCCTACCATATAAGTAAGGATTACATATTAGTGGGGTTCAGTTCAGAATGGGACGATTATAAAGATATTAATGAAGTAAATAATAATAAAAAAGTACCAAGGCCTCTAGAATGTGCAGGTTTTGCATGTTTATGTATTTATGAAGATGAGGGTAGGGGATTCGCACATGTAGGACATGGGAATGATTTTGATGACGATGATGACTGGCCAATAAGTTGTATTAATCTAGGGACTAATATTTATATTTCAGGTGCAGATTCCTATGAACAACATTTTGGAAATAAAAGAGATGACACACCAGAAGATTTAGCTTTAAGACAATCAAGAAAAGAATTCATAATTCAAAGTGCATTTTTCACATATGGAGGGTATAATCAACCAAACATCCTTAATCCGGATAATGTGGTTTGGGAAGGCATACACAATGTAGAAGATTATTTTCCAGAAGAAAATGAACAGGCCCCAGAAGTAATCCAAACTAATCTAGATTGGTTTATGAGTTATTTACAAAAAGGAAGAATAGAAGACAAAGAAGATTATGAAGGGGGATACGACTATGACGATGGAGAGCCAAAAGATGGTGTAATAGATGGGTACCCTTACAGAGAAATATACAACCTATACTCATTCAATAATTTATTCCCCCTAAACCATGAATACTTAATTTTATATGGGCAGGGCAATGGTGAAAAGTCTGGATGCAATATTGTTGCACCCTATGATAAAAAAGACAATCCAATAGATGATTGTGCAGATTCACAAGATTATGAAGAATTTGGAACTCGTAATTTATACATAGAAAAGTTTGTTGATGAAGATTCAGGAAAAACACATCTTTTAATTGCACCCTATGAGGGTATGATTATTGGTAGGGATTATAGTGCAAAATCAGTTACATCTTTTCTTTATGGTCAAGCACAAACAGTTTTAGGAAATTGCCCATTTCCTATAGGAAGCGATTCTTATGAAAAAATGGAAACAGTTTCAATAGATTATGAAGATATTGTAACAAGCCAAATAAGTTCAAATTCTTATTCGTTTGAACCAGAATTAGTTTATTCAATTATTTTTGAATATGGTAATCAAGAAGATTACAGTACATTAAATCAATATGGATTATTAAGGATCCATAAAGCTGATGCAACTGATATTTGTGAAATTCCAGAAGCAGATATAGAAACTCAACTAATTGATGCAGATACAAATATTGAATGCGGATTAAAAATTATTCAAGATTATTACACTCAAGTTGAACAAAATACAAACTTAGATTCAAATGAAATTATCAATAACACATTAGCATTATTTTATAGCAGAGATTCTTCTGTATTAACCCTACAAGATTCAGAACCTGCCTGGAAATCAGATGAAGAAAGTACAACATTCGAATTTGTAGATGCCATAAATGAATATACTGATTGTTTATTATTCTCAAATACCTTGATTAATCCATTTAGTTCTTTATCTTATCCACCAGTAGGGGGTCAATGTTTCCCTGTAGCAGAAGATTCAATAAATACAGGTGCATGGGCTATGTGTGGAGAAGGTATGAATTGTGATTTTGGAAATTGTAGAGGGGATTGTAGGGAAAGAAATAATGAAAACTCATGTACTTTACGTTCAAGATGTCACGCAGGAAGTGATATTTGGACAAAAGCACCAGGTCATGTACTCTCAATAGATGATGGAGAAGTTATTGCAGTTTACTATTTTTATTCTTGTAATGATGGTTGGGGTGGCCCTGGAAGAGTTAATGCAGTTATAATAGACCATGGAGATTATGTGGTTAATTATGGGGAAATTGATGAAAGTCAGACTTATGTAAATGTAGGGGATACAGTAACTGCTGGACAAGTTTTAGGCATAGCAAGCCATTGTGGGATGCTGCATTTTGAATTATATGAAAGTGGAGTCAGTGCAAATAAACCTTGGCCAGAGGATGGATCTTTAGTGGATGCAGTTTGTGGTGGTCAATGGAACTATTGTTTAAATACACCTGAATTATTAGCTAAAAAACCTACTGAACTATTAAATCCTCAAGAAACATTGGAAAATTTACAAGATAATATGTGTTCTGCACAATCTTAACATAAACATTTAAATATAAAATTCTTATTTAAATCAATATGAAAAGAGGGGAAGTTACAACAACGCAAATATTCACAATAGGTGAAATAATTCTTGCACTTTCAGTAGTTGCTTTTCTTTACCTTTTTGCACAACATGTTCTAGATGATACAACCTTTGAAAGAAGCGTATTATCAAAAGATCAGGCATTTTTACTTGATACTATTCAATCACAACCAATTAACAATCAATTATTCTATTCCACAATAAATCTTGAGAAATATTCATTTTGTTATGCTGGAAATAAATTGCAAGTATTTGAAAATGGAAGTGGACTTCCAATTTATCATCCCTTTTTTACAAACAGATTTTTAACCCCTTCCTTAGGATATCTACCTAATGATTGTATTGAATATGTTAATGACAATATTTATTTTGAAAAATCTGCAGAAACAATAATTGTAGAAAATAAACAATCTACTGGCAAATTTCCTTGCCCATATAAAAACATTCAAATTACTTCAATTTTGTTAGACCCATTAAATGATTTTAATAATCCAGGTAATTTAATTTCAGACACATCAAAAAGTAGCTATGAAATCAACACATTAATTATCAACTCATTATATGATTACATAACCGCCAGAAATTCAGTATATTCAGTTGAAAAAACAAGGGACCTTTCATCCCCCCAATTAACCTTAGAAGAAAAACAAATTAAAATAAGTGAAAATAATTTAATTATTATTCTTAATACTTTAACCACATCAACAAACAAAGAGTTTGCTAGAATTTATTATAATGGTAACTCCATAAACTCTTCTTATTTGGCTTGTAAACTGGCCAACCAATTATACTTAAACGGATTAGATACTATAATAATTCCAAAAAATTCAGAAATAAAACAAACTTCTTTTGATTTATTAAATCAAAGAAATAAAATCACAATCTATATTGAGATATATACAAAAGACAAGGAAAGTATAATATCAGATTATCCACAAATATCAGAGGCAATAGGAAATGCAATTGTTTAAGAAATCAGCTAAGAAAGCCCAAGTATTCAGAATGATGAATATGATACCTAGATTAATCTTTCTTA
>JAGLOT010000089.1 GCA_023137655.1 Nanobdellota archaeon
TTTCCAATCGGGAAAGATCAAAGTAGGGAATTTTTAGATGATAATAGACATTTATGGTTAAGAAGTAGAAAGATGACTGCTATTTTGAAAATTAGAAGTGTTTACTCTTTTGCTAGAGAACAATTTTTCCAAGGTAAAGGATTCTACAAATTTGATGCACCAGTTTTACAACCAAATCAATGTGAGGGTGGAAGTACTTTATTTGAAGTTAAATATTATAATGCTAAAACATTTTTGTCACAGAGTTGGCAATTGTATGCAGAATCAGTAGTATTTGCTTTAGAAAAAGTATACAACCATGGCCCAACATTTAGGGCTGAGAAATCTAAGACATCAAGACACTTATCTGAATTCTGGATGGTTGAAATGGAAGCTGCTTGGATGGATTTACATGAAGTAACAGAATTTGCAAAAGAAGAATTAAAATATTGCATTAAAGCTGTTGCAGAAAAATGCCCAGAAGAATTGAAATTTTTGGGAAGAGAACCAAAAGAGTTATTGGATATGGTTGCTAAAGAATGGCCAACAATAAAATACAGAGAATCTTTGAAGATTTTGAAAGAGAAAGCAGGCATGGATGTTAAATTTGGTAAGGATTTAAGGACAATTGAGGAACAAAATATAATGAAACAGTTTGATGTTCCAGTTGTTGTAACACATTATCCAAAAGAGATTATGGCTTTTTATAAACCCAAAGATCCAGATTTTCCAGATGAAGCTTTATGTTTCGATATGTTATGCCCAGAGATTGGAACTGAGATAATGGGTGGAAGTCAAAGGAGTACAGACATTAAGGAAATTGAAGAATCTTTAAAGAATACTGGAGAAGATCCTAAGAATTATAAGTTCTATATTGATTTAAGGAAGTATGGTTCTGTACCTCATTCAGGATATGGTGTAGGGTTGGAAAGAGTTTTGGCATGGATTTGTAAATTAGATAATGTGAAGGATGCAATAGCCTTTCCTAGAACAATGACTCGTTGGAGTCCATAACTTTATATATTATTTTTATTTCTTTTACTTATTATTTGGAGGAACACAAAATGAAGAAACTTATTTTAATTTCAATTTTAGCTATATTTCTTTTATCAAGTATAGTTATCGCAGATAGACAAGGAAGATTAACAGAATATGCAGAATATAATTCTATTTATGGTGCGCCACTTTGTAGAACCGGAAATTCACCTTGTGATACAGATGACATTTTAATTTCTAGGGGAAATTTAGCAGTACCAGAACCTAATCAACCAAATACAATAGATAATTGTACTGATGGTAGTTCTGGAACTTATATGGTTGATGAAAGTGTAGAATCTATAACAATTACAGAGTTATATGATAATCAATTTAATCCAGGCGATAAAATAAGAGTTGATGCAGTTGTTTATTGTTGGGGTAATAATACTGATACTATTAATTTTGTTTACACTAATAGCACAACAAATCCAGATTGGGAAGTTAAAGAATCTGTTACATGTTTAGAAAGTGGGTTACAAGAAGTAAGTGCCATTTTTAAATTAGATAATTTTGAAGGATTCCATGCAATTAGAGTGATTAATCAATATGGAAACGAATCTACAATTACTTGTGGTTCTAACCCTTATGATGATAATGATGATGTTGTATTTAGGGTAGTATCAGAATCAAATATTAGAATTTGATTTTTTTATTTCTTTTTCTTATATTTTTTATAAAATTCTTTTTTGAACTGTTTTAGTTCTCCTTTTTTGATGGATCTTTTTAGGTCTTCCATTAATTTCATCATGAATGCAATATTATGAATTGTTTTTAATCTCATGCCTTCTGCTTCTTTGTATTTTGCCAAATGACGAACATAACTTCTTGTATGATTTTTGCAAGTGTAACAACTACATTTTTTATCTATTGGATTTAGGTCAAATTGATATATTGCCTTGTCAATATTAATTGGGCCTTCAGATGTGAATAATGTATTATGCCTTGCATTTTTTGTTGGGAAAATTGAATCAAAACAATCTATACCTAATGATACCAGTTCAACAATATCTCTTGGACTACCAACACCCATGACATATCTTGGTTTATTTTTACTTAGTTCTGGAAGTGCAGCTTTAATTGCTAAATACATTTGATCTAAAGGTTCACCTATGGCAACACCTCCAATAGCATTTCCATCAAAGGGGAGAGAGTTAATGAATTTTGCACTCTTTTTTCTTAAGTCTTTATAGAATCCCCCTTGAGAAATTCCAAATAATAATTGTTTTTTATCTGTATGGAATTCTAATGATTCTTCTGCCCATCTATGTGTTCTGTCTAATGCAAGTTCAAATCTTGCTTTTGTTGAACCATAAGGTGCCATATCATCAAAAGACATTGCAACATCTGCAGCAATTTTTTGTTGGATATCCATTGATTTTTTTGGAGTTATGAAATGGGTTGAGCCATCCATTGGATTTTGGAAGAAGATTCCTTTTTTTGATTGTTCTTTTAAGAATGATTCTTTGCTAACTTGGAATCCACCACAATCTGTGAACATTACATTTTTGCAGTTCATGAATTTATGAATTCCTTTTGCATTTTCTATTACTTTTAATCCTGGTTTAAGATATAATATGAATGAATTACTTATGCTTGCTTTAATTTTTAATAGGTTATAGTCTTGTGGGCCTATGAATTTTCCAACTGCTCTTGTTGCAACCGGCATGAAAAATGGAGTTTCTATTGTTCCATGTCGAGTTTTAAGTTTTCCAACCCTTGCTTTACCATCTTCGGCCAGAATCTTGAATGTTTCCATAAGGTTGAAAACTTTTGTAAGGGTTATATATTTTTCTATCTAGGCTTGTAAGAATAAGAAAAATTAATAAAGAATATTGCATAGGTATCGTTTATGAGTAAAAAATGGCTATTTTTTGTTATAATCATCATCCTTTTTGTTAGTTCTATTGAGGTTAATGCCTATGATTTTGAGACCAAAGAAGAATTTGTTGGATTCTTAGGGGATGCCAATGAACAGGGATTAGATTTAAGGCAGGATGTAGATCAAAGTTTAGAAATCATGGATTATGCAGAAGAATTTAATGTGGATTTGAATTATTATCAAAATGTTTTGCTTTATAATAGCATATTTAGTCCATTTTCTTGGTGGTTAACTGGTTTTTCAATTTTTGAATCTGGTAATGGATTAACATTAGATCAAGAAGAGTATTATGTTGGAGAAAAAGTTGAAGTTAATATAAATCAAGATTTAATTTCTGTTGATAAAATTGCTTTATTAATTGATGGTGAGTTAGTTGTTGCATTTCCAAAACAAGTTGGCATGAAATCAGTTGAATTTAAAATCCCAGAATTAGAACCTGGCAAATATGAAATTCAAATTAAAGGGACGCCTATTAGTAAAACAATTAAAATTAAAGGGGTAGAATTTGTTAAGGATCCCCTTTTAGTTGTTGACAAAAAGACTGTTGAATCCGGAGAAAATATAATCCTTAAGGGTGTAAATTTTCCTGTTAAAGAAATTGGTTTAGAAGATGAATCTGGTTTGCTAGGTCAAGAAGAAATTAAAAATTTAGATAGTTTAGAAATATTTGCAGATAATATTCTTATTGCAGTGGTTTCTTATCCAGTTAAAGGGGTTTTTGAAGCAGAAGCACAAACAAGTTTGTTAAAGCCAGGAAATTATTTAATTAATGTTAAAAATTATCCAACTGCATCTACAGTAATTAATGTTGTAA
>JAGLOT010000009.1 GCA_023137655.1 Nanobdellota archaeon
AAAAAGTGGTGGGAACACCGGGATTTGAACACGGGACCTCTACGTCTTCAGCGTAGCGCTCTCCCAGACAATCCTTGAGTACTAATTTCTCAAAGTATCGACTAATATTAGTTCGATTACGCTTAAGGTAGCTGTATATTCCGCTTTCAATCGTTAAGTTGAGTTTTCTTTTATTCATACGTATAAATTATGTGATTTCAATACTTATAATTATCAATGTAGATGGCCTATTTAAAGCTTTTGTCCTCAATAAATATCTAGGCATTTTGAGAAATAAGTTTAATTAAAAGAAAAAAATAAATTAAGCAATTATTACCTCTTTTTCAATTAGTTTATAGAGCCGTTCTAAAATATTAAATTTTTTATCAATCTTATTAATTGCATAATATTTAGATTTACCTACTTCTCTTGAAACCATAACTATTCCCCTTTCAATTAAATCATTAATTGAATTTCTTACAGCTGTACGTGATAAACCAGTCCCATTTGAAATATGGCTTAATGTAAAATCAAAGTTTTTCCCCATCACTAAAAAGTCTAAAACTTTTATCACACTACCCTCCCCAAATATATTTTCAAATAATGGTTTACCAACTAAAATTTGTTTTGCTTGTTTCATTAGTTTACCTCCCCCCAATTTTTTTAAAACGAAATATTTAAATAGGATGACGGGTATCTTTTATTACCTGAAGATACTCGTCAAATTATTACCTAACCCTTCTTAAGTTTTCTTAGATTCAACGAAACCTTGCCATTTTTTAACTTTAACAAGGTTTTAGTTGTGACCATCGACTTAATTTCTCCTTGCGGATTTTTTAAGCCTACGGAATCAAGATAATTCAAAAGGGAATACTCACTTATACTCGTTACTTTTGAATTCTTAAGCCGAATCAAATAACTTACGACTAAATCTGTCGCATTCTTATGCCGAATTTTTTTAATTCGCATACTCACCACCTCCCCCTTTTCGGGATTTGATTATAATGTCACCCCTTTTTACCCCTTAATAATATTTCTTCAGGCGGTGGTTGAATGCTTTTAATTTAGTATATTGAATATTATTCTTTAATAATATTTAAATGTTTCTAAAAATACATACTTGTTCTTTAAAAAACACTTATAATTAAGAAAATAATTATTTTCATTTAATATATATAATTGGAGGTTTCTACCACACCTGACTGTAATCTGGCGTATTTTATTATAGAATGGGCTTTTATATATAAACATTTAATGTTTAGAAATTATGTTTTTTGTCATATATTTTGAGGTTATAACATTTGTCCTTTAATACTTAAGTCTTCCAAAAAGTATTTATATTTAATAATAAATTAATTATATTAAATGAATCAAAAAGAACCCTCCACTGGGAAAAATCCAACAAATGCGGAAATTTTAGGGGCAATCCAAAATTCAGGTTATCTTTTAGAACAAGAAATAGCTACAATTTTAGAGAAAAATAATTTTCATGTAGAGACAAATAAACCATTTGAAGACTTAGAAACAAACAAATCAAGAGAAATTGATGTTTATGCAATTAAACGAATATTTTTAGATGAAAATAGAAAATTGAGTATATGGGTAAATATCTTGTGTGAATGTAAAAATAATTCTAAGCCATTTGTTTTTATCGGAAGGAACAAAAATGAAAGAGATAAAATATTAGATTTGATGCAATTTACTTTTCCAATTTACCATTATGACAAACCCATAAAAGATAAAGAGGATATGTTTGAACAAGTCCCAGTCATTAATTATCTAAATTTAGAAGATAAATATTTGTTTTCAAGATTAAAACTTAAATATGTCCAATTTTCAAAGATTGTTAGGTCAGGTAAAAAATGGGAGGCAAATCATAGCGGTATTTTTGATTCGATTTTGATGCCAATTATTAAAGCGATGATTTACTTCAGAAAAGAATATTTTAATCACAAAAGTTGGAATAATATAGTACTTCGTTTTCCAGTTGTAGTTTTAAATTCAAAGTTGTTAGCAATAGATTCAACACAAAAAAATTACAAGCTAAAGTCTGAAAAATATGTGCCATTATTGAGGGAGATTAGTTCAGATAATATTAAGGGAAAATTTGTAACAGATTTTACTAATAAAACTAATTTTCAAGCATATATAAATGAACAAATTAAATTTGCGAATGCGGTAAAATCAATAGCTGAAAAAAATCCAGATTTATTAGTCAAAAAGAGTAGAAAATTAAGATAAAATACCTCAACCTAAGAGGTCGGATTTTTAGCTAATGTGGAACACTTGCCATCTAAAAAGACCTGCCATACCTCACCTAAACCTGCCAGGATAGATTCTAAAAAAAGTTTTTTCAAACTAAGATTTATAATTTAATTTATTAATAAAACGTAATGCTAATGGTATATGAATATAGGGGGGTTATATGTTTAGTGTGTATCCTTTAGTTAGTTATATATAAATGTGTTATTTGTTTAGTATTTATGGAATATTATTATAAATTTTATCAACCTTTTATTTCATTGGAGGGGTATGAGGGAGTTTCTGATAAAGTTAATGAATTATTTGAGTGTGTTAAGGATCGGATTAAACGTAATATAACTATGTATATTGTTAATCTTATTGTAAATTCTGAACATCAGATAGTAGTTAGTAGTGATACTAAATGGTTTGCTAATAAAGTGGGTAAGAGTTGGCATAGTTATCGAAGTGCTATGCAGGCACAACGTTTATTACTGGGAAAAGGATTAATAATTCGCCATCCAGGATATAAAAATGTAGGATATGCTACTGGATGTGCTGGAAGGCTTGAAGCAACGCCTTCATTTATTCAATTATTTGGGGATATTCCTAAACAACCTATAAGAGTAAATACAATAGATTGTCCAGATATGATTTTTAGGAGTTTTGGTAGGCATGGAAGGGCAACAAGATATAAAGTTAAATCTTTAAACGATACCACTTTGATATATGAGGCAATTGGAGATAAAAAACTGACAGAATCTGTTCAATTAGTCGAAGGTTTAAATTCCATCCAACTTAAAATGTTTGAAATGCATAAATTGAATAATGAGTATTTTTCTAGAATTACACTAAGTTTTAATACTGAAATTGATGAAAATATAGCTCAAAATGTATATTTGACAAGAATATTTACTAGAATGATTAGTGGGAGATATGCTCAACAACATGCATATTCATACCTAAACATGAAAAAAGAAAATAGAAAGCATTTACTAATCAACGGAGAACGAACAGTAGAATCAGATTATTCTGGGATGCATATTAATTTACTTTATGCAAAAGAACACTTAGGCCCTTATGAGGGGGACTCTTATATGGATATTGTAACAAACTTAGTGGGTTCTGAAGATGTAGATTTAAGGGGTGCAATAAAAGAATGTATATTAACAGCAATAAATGCAAAAGATATGATTAATTATAAAAAATCCATAAATTGGAATTCTAAGAAAACGAAGCAAATATTAATTCAAAATAGCTTAACTTCTGAAGAAGTTATTGATGCATTTAAAATAGTGCATAGACCAATAGCTGAATATCTTAATTCTAGTATTGGGGGGCCTTTGATGTATCAAGATAGTCAAATATTGACTCAAGTTTTACTTAAACTTAAATCAGAGGATATATTGGGTTTGCCCTTACATGATAGCATTATATGCCAAGAAAATGATAAAGAAAGGGTTAAACAAATAATGGGTGAAATATATTTAGAACAAACAGGATATCCAATAGATATAAAGATTAAAGAATGAATGTATAGAACCGTATACAACATACACTACACTACTAATACCATTAGCATTACAAAATTAAGTGATGTGATGATTTATATTTTTAAATTAATAATTATAGTTTATTTTTTATTGGATAAATAAATTTCTTTAATGATATCTTTATGACTTGTCCTAAATATTAGTTGGCCATGTAATCCTTTAAAATTTTCTATGCATGTACCCCACACATCATAAAATAAATCGGATTGGTGTCTATCGTTAGATTCTACTCTTAATGAATTGTAAGTGGGAAATTGTGTACTAAATGACCCATGCGTTAAAGAGTTATTTAATTTAATATTGCTAAAAGAAGGATTATCTGATTTGAAGATTACTTCTGAGATGGTGGTTGGTTGAAGTCCAGTATTTTTAATATCTACACTTATTCTTAAATCTATATGTGGTGCTTTAGTTGATTTACCTAATCAATTTTTTACATGGACCTCATTTATTTTAATTTCCAATTTTATTTTATTTTTGCGAAACTCTATAATTTTAATAATTGTTAGTATGAATCCTAAACCAGCCCCAATTAGTTGAAACCAATCTAATAAAGATAATGTGTTTAATTGATATACCCTATAGTGTATTAAGAAGCTATTATAAATCTTATCTTCATTTGTTTAATGTTTTATATAGTTACTATATAAAATTATATATTTAATATGCAAGTTTATATACCTCAAATATTGCTTAATCATTGTCTAAATGAGTGGTTCCACTTATTTAGATGTATAAAGAGTATATAAACTATTAATTCAGTTCATCATAGCAAGAATTAACTACTGCAGATGTAATAAATTCTTGACAAACTAATCTAGGGTTACTTTTATATTTATCATCTATATAGCAACCTTGACCTTTTGTACATGCAGTTAATGCATACAATTTACAATCATCTTGCTCATAACTTGTTGTTAAATCTGTAGCAGGTATTAATTCTTCACAATTTTGAAACATTTCAGACATGGGAAATCCAGAAAGTGTAGGTTTTGAAGATGTTGAGCTACTAGTACTTTTTGTTGAAGTTGTTTTTGAAGATGTTGAATTATTATCCCCATTAAACATACTCATAAAAAAAATAAGCTGAACTACTATTACTATTGTAATTAATACTTTCCCCCAAGTTTCCATTTTAATACCTCTGATAATTAATATAATTATTTAATTTGTTAGGTTAATGGAGTATATAAAACTTTAGGTACAAGTACCCAAATATCTATTTAAGTACTGGTACCTATATAATATTATGGCAAGAAAGGGCTATACAACTATTGCAATTCCAGACGAATTGGCAGATGAGCTGGACGTTATTGTTGAAAATAAGAAAAGAGGTTATTCTTCTCGTGGTGAACTAGTTAAAGATGCCATTCGACAATTGTTAGATAAAATAAAAAAGAAATAAAATTATTTATTCCTTAATTTCAACTAGTTTGAGTAATGCTTGTTTAAGATTGCCCACATGGTTTGGAAATTTCTCTAAATCCCCTAATGTGCCCTCAAACTCAAATTCATGAAGTTGTGAACTTGGGTCTCTAATTTTACCTTTAATTCTCATATTTATACCCCCAATTTGATTAAATCTTTGTTTAATCCTTATTTATCTTAAGTTTGGGGGTATTTAAAAATAATTGAAATATGCCCCAATCATTGAATAATATTAGTTGCCTATATTTATAAGAGTTATTCTGATGTAAGTCCAGTGTATTTTTACATAGAATAATGCATTATTAATCAAATTGCATTAAACAATAATATTTCTATTGAAGTCTAAATTTGTCTGACAACCGCGACTCTTTTTGTGACATAATAAGCATATATAGACTAGTATATTACCCTATTTTGTTTTTGAGTCTTTCTTTTACGAGTAAAGAGTACGTTCCAATTGGGACTCACAGCAGTACTTGTGACAAAATTGATATGATGTAGTGCAGTTTCAACACCAAATTTTACTACTTTACTCATATCTTCTTCATGTAAATACTTTTGTAACTCTTTTAGTCTAAGCTCTTCTATTTCATTAAATCTTATTGTTATTCTCATTATTGTACCTCCGAATAGTCTTTATTCATTAAATGAGCTTTAAGCGCAGTGTCTTCACAATCTACGTGACACTTTGGGCCAATTTGTTTGTTATGTAATAGTGTTTCTAGTTGATTACACACTTTAGAATACCAGAATTCTGCTTGTTTTGAACTTGCTAGATAATGTCGTGCAGAAATAGACTTTCCAGCTCTACCTTGTATAAAGTCAGATACAGATTCAGGCACATTCTGATATATTAAGAAATTGTAATTCCATTTACGTAAATATTTGGGTGAAAATTTACAACCACTTAGTCTAAACTTTTTTCTAATACAATTATAACTCTTAGTCATAATAAATAATTGATTATAAACAAATAATGGTAAGTAAATATTATTAATACTTTTATTGCCACGAGTTTCACTTACTTGGTAAACTACAAAGTTATCATATTTTTTTAAATTAGATTCATCATAGTTTCGAAGAAATCTTAAACATTCACATAATCGAATACCACTAGTAGCTAAGACTAAATATAATAAATTGTAATTTGAGTCATCTTTGATTTTATTATAGCTATATATGACATCATTATCATGTGGAACGTAAACATCTACTCTTGCTCTTTTTGCTTTCAAGACTTTTCTATATTTATTGATGGTATCTAGATGTATTATGTCGAATAACTCACAATACTTAAGATATGCTCTAGCAGAATTAATTAAATTCTTTTTACCAGCAGATTGACTTTCAACATAATGATATAATTCTTCTGGACTTTCAAATCTTTTATTTTTTAGATGTTTGTTATAGTAAGAGCGAATAGATTTAATAGAATAATATGAATATTTTAGATTGACCCAATCTAGAAATTTTTGATGTTTTGAGAATTTTATACTAAAATTATACGTATGATTTTTGTGATTTTTATGCGTACGATTTAGTCTTTTTATTGATTTGTCGTCAAGAAAAGAGGAAAAAGTGGTGGGAACACCGGGATTTGAACACGGGACCTCTACGTCTTCAGCGTAGCGCTCTCCCAGACTGAGCTATGTTCCCAAAAAAATAAAATTTTAATATTCTATGTCTTCGGTTTTGGTTTCTGGAGCTTCTTCGTCGACTTCTTCAAGCTTTTCTTCAACAACTACTTTTTCTGCTAAATTTTCAGCTTGTTCAGCGATTTCCATAGAACCATATTTACCAGTGCCTAACTGCATTTCGCCTTGCCATTCACTGACATAACCATTTTTAATAAGGACTTTGGTGCCTTCTTTGATTCTTTCGATGTCTTCATTCCAAAGACTCATCTTAATAGACCCAGTTTCATCAAATCCAGTTGCATTAGCAACCCTTGTAGTCTTACCAAATCTATCAAACTCTTTTGGTTCTTGTATATCTTTGATTGTTACGACAATTTCCACTTTGCCCATTTTAGGCTGTAAATCTTTTATTTCCATCATTTTATCAGAAAACCGATTAATTATTTAAAAACCTTTCCCTTAGCAATGTCTTGTGCAAGTGGATATTAATTAAAAATTATAGAAATCTTACGGAAAATTTGGGGAAAAAGTTATTAAGTCAAGATTTATTCGTCAATAAGCTTTTAAAACAAAGTTTTATAAATAAGTTGAACTTAGTCAAACTAATATGGTACAAGCATTATTAAATTTGGACAACAATACTAACAGGATATTGAATTTTGTTAAAGCTAAATATGACTTTAACGATAAATCTGAAGCAGTAAGTTTTGTTGTTGATTATTTTATTGAAATGCAAAAAGATCCAGAATTAAAACCCGAGTTTATGACTAAATTAAAAAATTTAGAGAAAAAAGGTAAATTTACAGGTTATAAGAGCTTATCTAAGTTGAGAGATGAGCTTGAAAATGCATGAATTCTTAATAGAAGATAAATTAAAAAGAAAGTTGAAAAAGTTGTTTAAGAAAGATAATCAGCTATACAATTCGGTTATGAATAAAATTGATGAAATTTTAAACTGCACTGATTTATCCCATTATAAAAATTTAAAAAAACCTATGCAAAGATTTAAACGAGTACATATTGGTAGTTTTGTATTAATTTTTAAAGTACAAAGAAAAATAATTTTTTATGAATTAGAACATCACGATAAAATTTACTGAAAGAGTTCTCTTAATTTAGACTTTAAATCTTTTATAGCGATTCTTTCTTGTTTTGTGCTGTCTCTATCTCTAATTGTGACACCTTCTTCAAAGTCAACAGTTATACAAATAGGGGTACCAATTTCATCTTGTCGTGCATATCTCCTACCAATACTTCCAGATTTATCATAGAAACAAGTAAAATCCTCTTTCAACATATCAAATACTTCCCGCCCCTTATCATTGATTTTATTTACAAGGGGGAAAACTGCAATCTGTATAGGGGCTATTTTTTTATCTAAATGAAGGACAATATTTCCTCTTTCTTTATCATCATCATAGGCCTCAGATAATAAAAGTAAAAAAGATCTTTCAACACCTAAAGAAGGTTCTGCAACAACAGTTGCTAATATTTTCGTTTTGGTTTCTTCGTCATATAAACTTAAATCTTTTCCACTATTTTTAGAATGTTGAGTTAAATCGTAATTTCCTCTATCTGCAATACCTTCTAATTCTTTCCAACCAAAACCAAATTTATATTCTAAATCCCAGCAGTCAGTTGAATAATGTGCAAGTTCATCTTTATCATGTTGTCTTGCCCTAAGATTATTTGGGTTAACACCTAAATCTGTAAAAAATTGATGTTCGAAAGCAAGCCAATATGCATGCCATTCATTTTTGATTATTTTTGCATTTAATGCTTCTTTAACTGTTAATTTTTTAATATTTTTATGCCCTGCAGGAATAAAGTTAATTTTAGTTTTTTCAACTCCTTTTAGGAAAGGGCAGCTGTTATCATTTGGTTTTGTGAAATATTCAATTTCCATTTGTTCAAATTCTCTGCATCTGAACAGGAAGTTTCTTGGTGAAATTTCATTTCTAAAACTTTTACCCATTTGAGCAATTCCAAAAGGTAATTTTAATCTTGCATTTTCAGCTATAAGTCTGAAATTTGTGAAAATAATTTGTGCGGTTTCTGGTCTAAGATATGCTTTTGCATCATCGTCTTGTTTTGGACCAATAAATGTTTGAAACATTAGGTTAAATTGACTTGCTTCACTTAATTTATTTTTACATTTAGGGCATTTAATTTCATTATCAGTAATTAATTTATCAATTTCTTCTGGTTTCATACCATCAGCAATAATAGTGAGTGCCTCTTCTAATAGGACATCCCCTCTAAATCTTGATTTACATTTTTTACATTCGACAAGAACATCTTCAAAACAATCCACATGTCCAGAAGCTTTCCAGATTTTTGGATTGCAGATAATTGAACCATCTATCCCAACAATGTCTTCTCTACTAGAAACGTGTTTTTTCCACCACAGTTTCTTAATATTATTTTTAAGTTCTACACCTAGTGGCCCATAGTCGAAAAAACCAGATAATCCACCATAAATCTCTGAACTTGGGTAAATTAGGCCTTTTTTCTTACAGAAAACAGCTAGTTCTTCTATTCCTATCATAATGAGAGAAAAAGGCAAGAAGTTTAAAAACATTTCTCTCAAAAACAAAAAATTTACAATTGAACTATAGAAAACTTTATTAAATATGCAAAATCTTTTTCTTTTAATGGGAGAATTAAATTCTACACTAGCAGATTATGGGGCCAGTAAGGCAGTTAAAAAACAGCCTAAGGCACATGAATTAGCTAAAAAACAGAGAGATATTGGTGTAGCTGAGTTTTTTGCAAGAAATAGACACCTTCTAGGATTTGATAATAAGTCAAAGGCCTTACTAACCACAGTAAAAGAAGCAGTTGATAATGCATTGGATGCCTGTGAAGAATCACAAATATTGCCAGAAATTCAAGTTCAAATAATTGACATGAAAAATGATAGGTTTAGAATTGTTATAGAAGATAATGGGCCAGGCATTGTTCAAAAACAAATTCCAAAGATTTTTGCTAAATTATTATACGGAAGTAAATTCCATTCAATGAAACAATCTAGAGGTCAGCAAGGTATTGGAATTTCTGCTGCAGTAATGTATGGTCAGATGACCACAGGAAAACCAGCAAGAATTATTTCTAGAATAAGTAAAGATGATCCAGCTCACTTATATGAATTACATATTAATACGCAAAAAAATAAAGAAGAGATTGTCAGAAGTGAAACTTTAGATGAATGGCATAAGGACCATGGGACTTTAATTGAAATTGAATTGGAAGCATCTTACAAATTAGGAAGACAATCTGTTGATGAATATTTAAAACAAACTTCCATTACAAATCCACATGCTACAATTATATATACAAATCCTAAAGCAGAACAACTTTTATTTCCAAGAGTAACTGAAAAAGCTCCAAAAGAACCAAAGGAAACTAAACCACACCCATATGGTGTTGAACTTGGTACACTAATTAAAATGCTCAGATATACTGAAGCAAAAACATTACAATCATTTTTATCAAAAGAATTTACAAGGGTTGGCAGTGGAACTGCAAAAACAATTTGTGAAAATGCAGCTTTATTACCTAGTACAAAACCAAGTAGGATGAGCAGAGAGCAATCTGATTCTTTAATGCAGGGAATTAAAAGAACTAAATTAATGAATCCACCAACAGATTGTGTAAGTCCAATTACAAGTGATTTATTTGAAAGAGGAATAAGGAGAGTTGTTAATGCAGAGTTTTATACTGCAGCCACAAGAAGCCCAGCAGTTTATAGGGGCAATCCTTTTGTTGTTGAAGCAGCAATTGCATATGGGGGCGAACAACCAAAAGATAAATCTGCAGTATTGTTAAGATTTGCAAATCGTGTGCCTTTACAATATCAACAAAGTGCAGGTGCGATTTCAAAAGCAGTTACAGATACTGCCTGGAGAAATTATGGTTTAAGTCAAAGCAATGGTTCATTACCTGCAG
>JAGLOT010000090.1 GCA_023137655.1 Nanobdellota archaeon
AGGAGCGGATTAGCTGCCAGAAATTCTTTACATTGTTTAGCAGGAGTTATTGATTCCCATTATAGGGGAGAAACTAAAGTTGTTATGATTAATTTAGGAAATGAAGATTTTAAAGTTGAAAAAGGCATGAGAATTGCCCAAATGTTAATTCAGAATTATGAACATGTAGATATAGAAGAGATTGAAGAAATATCTGATGATACAGAAAGAGCAAGTGGCGGTTTTGGAAGCACTGGTTTGCATTAATTTTTCCAAAATCTTTAAACAACCAGAATTTCTTTAAAAATTATACAAGCTTAAAGATTTTTCCAAAATCTTTAAATAAACAATTAATATTATATGTGGAAGAGGTGATTAATAAATGAAATATGCTCCTTTGAGTACAAGTTTTTTTGGAATCAGTATTATCGGTTTTATAGTTTCTGTTATGTACATACCTAAATTAATGGGAAATAGTTGGGCCTTTGCAATGGGTTTAGTATTCTTACTGATGTTCTTTGCATCATTCATAACTATGGAAAAAGCAGACCCAAACGATTTGAAGTAAAGACTGTAGACTAAAGTCACACATTCTTCACTAAAACTTTGCAAATATTTTTTATTTTAGGTGAATTGTATATATTATAAAATCTTTAATTCTTTAATTCTACAAAGTTTCAATAAATTTATTTTTAATTCTATTTATTCTTTTATTGTAGTTTAGAGTTTATAGTCTATGAAAGATAGCAAAATACCCATAATAAAAGAGAAAGATATAAAAATATAAAGAACTAATTCTTATTTATAACCAAAAATAAGGGTGTGGTAATATTACTCGAGTAAAAAAAGGCGTTTTAGCAATATTTTTAGTATTTACACTTATAGTCTTAGCTAGTTCTGTTCAAGCTAATTGGTTTACTGATTTTAGAGATACTTTCTTTGATGGAGGATATAATATTGCAGGTCAAGCATATAGTGCAAATTATGAAGGCTATGATAGGGAAAAGATTAAGTGTAATTTTATAGGTGCAACTGGTGAGGAAACTTGTTATTCTAGAAAAGATCAATGTACACATGATGAAAGTTGTGAAGTGACTATTGGAGGAGAAACTGGTGAGAAATTAACCTGGAGAAGTACCTGTAGTGATGAATATTATATAACTACAATTGATGGAACTAAGGAAGAACTAGATTTTAATTGTATTCAAAAAGATATGTCAGAAATAACTTGTATTTTTGAAGATGCTATGCAAGTTCATACTTGTTCTGCTAGTATAGGTAGTTGTACTGGATTAGGAGAATGTAATTTTACAGCAGAAGCTGCAAGTGAAGAAAGAATAATGTTTACAAGCACTTGCGGTGATTATGGTTATTTAACTTTTGGCATAGATAATGAAGTAAGTTTTGAATGTGGTAATATAAGGACAGAAAGAAATATTTGTGATTTTGAAGAAGATTCAGAAAAAAGAGTTTGTATGTCAAATGAGTATGGGGTAAGTTGTCAAGGTGTTGGTAGATGTTTAGTTAGTATTACTGGCCAAATTAATGATAGGGTAAGATGGAAAACAGATAATAGTAAGTATGGTTATAGTTTATTAGATGGTACAAATGAATACATCACATTTTCAGATGAAAGTGTTAAACCAATCTCAGAAATTATTACTTGTGAATTTGCTAATTCAAATGAAACTTATACTTGTCAATCAGGTTATGATAGTTGTAGTAATTCTGGGCTTCAAGGCACTACAACACCAACAAGTTGGCCAAATGGCTGTTCTATGAATATTAATGCAGAAAAAGGAATTCAAATAACATGGTCAAGTACTTTCCCTGGTTCTGTTCCAAAAATAACCAGGCAAGATGGGAAAGATGAAATTATTTCATTTTCTTCTTCTGAGAATTGTTTAAATGAAATTGATGATAATGGAAATGATTTAATCGATTGTGAAGACAATTCTTGTTTTGGTTTTATTGATGAAGAAAATGGATTAGAATGTGTTGCAGGTCAATGGTTAGAATATGATTGTACGGATGGGGAAGATAATGATTTGATTAATGGTGCGGATTGTACAGATGTTAGTCGATGTAAACATGATGATAAATGTGTTTATCCAGAATTTGGAACAATAGGAATCTGTTCAGATGGATTTGATAATGATGGTGATGGGGACATAGATAAAAATGATTCTGATTGTTTGGCACCTTCATTTATTTTAGAACCAACCGCTGGAATAGTAGGTTCTAGTTTTACCTTAACCGGAAATAATCTTGGTGAGGCAGGAGAAGAAGCAATAGTAAATTTTGCGTGGTTAGCTTTAGAACAACATACATTTATTTTAGAAGAACAGGGTAACTTTGAATATAATGGAATAATTCCAGATGTGGGTGTGGGTGATTATGCAATAAGTTTAGTTTCACCTAGATTAACAAGAACTTTAACATATCGAGTTTTTGATGAAATACCTTCAATTATACAGAAAGTTACTTGTAATTTTTCATCTGATAGTTTCAGTGAAGAATATATTTGTAATTATATTACTGATGATGGTTTATCATTTGAATTTTGTAGGGCATCCAATGTACATTCAGAATGTTCTGGAACATTACAAGGGTTTGAAGCAGGACAAGAATTTGCATGGTATAGTAATGGTTTAACAACCGAAGATTCTCCTACTTATTTTAGTGAAAATGATGAAGAAATAAATTTTATTGAACCACCACAAGGGGGCCCAGATAAAGTTTTTAAGGAAAATGTAACTTGTATTTTTGATGATGGTTCTGGTGATAATGTAATAAGTCCAGTATATTCGTGTTCAGGTTATCCTGAAGGCCAAGCTGAAGAAGGGTCTATGTTAACTTGTTCCGGGAGGGATAGGTGTACAATTGAAATTAGTGGAGATGTTTCAATTAATTATGTTTGGACTAGTACAGTTCCAGATACAAAAGAAGTTGTAAATTTTTTAAATAATGAAGATGATAATCTTAAATTTATTTCACCCAAATATATTGAAGCAAATTGGAATTGTAAAGATGGATTTTATATTGATTCTGCTACCAGCCCTATACCTTTAACAAAAGCATCATGGTTAGGGGATTATATTAAACCTTCTTGTGATAGTCACGAAGGGATTTCAAGTTATAATTTAGTTGAAGATAATACTGAAGAAACATTTACAGGTAAAGCATTTGCATCATTATTTGGCGAACCAGAAATAAGAGAAACTTTTACTTGTGTTTTTGATGGTTCCATAAATGTAGAAACTTGTTATTCTGGTAAGGGAAGATGTGAAGGTATTGGAAAATGTACCTTTAATATTAGTGCAATTGAAGGAGACAATGTTTCTGTAAGAAGTAGTATTGTAGGTGCTGGAGTTTATATAGCAATAATTGATGGTGTTGATGAGATTGGAATATTTTCAGTTCCAAATAAATTATTAGTATCAGAAGAAGTTACTTGTTTATTTACACAAAGTCACCCCTTGGAACAGAAATGTTATTCTCCAAAAGGAGAATGTTTAGGTATTGATAGGTGTAATATTACAATTAAAGGTGAATTAAATGAACCTGTTACTTGGAAGAGTACGGTTGAAGGTTCATTACCTGTTGAAACGATTATTAAAGGTGGTTCAAAAGTAATTGAGTTTGTTGAAAATATTGAAGAACCTAGTATTTCTTTTATAGTAG
>JAGLOT010000091.1 GCA_023137655.1 Nanobdellota archaeon
AAAGAGGCAAAGTTATGTATTATGAAGCCCATACGAATTAGTTAACTTTTTAATACGACAGAAAGATATTAATAATAAAATTAAATAAAATGGACTGCAAAAAAGAACAAAATAAGAAAAATTGTAATTGTTCCTATGATTGTAATAAGAAAGGAATATGTTGTGAATGCATAGCTTACCATAGGGCAAGAAAGGAACTTTCTGCCTGTTACTTTGATGAAGAAGGTGAAAAGAGTTATGACAGATCAATCAAACATTTCATTGAGTTAAATTCTTAAAAAACTAAAATTCTAGAATGTCTTTTCTTTTTAGAAATTAAAGTATCTAATGATTCCTGTATTTGTTCTTTAGAAGATTCTAGAAAACCAATTTTAGGATCAATTATTTGAAATTTTCCATTCTTTTCCCCATAAATAATTAAGTAATTTGAAATAGAACCTGTATCCCTAAATACTCCTGCATTTAATCTAATCATTAAAACTTTTTTATCATTAATTAAAGATTCTACTAAATCTGAATTTATTTTAATTTTAGATATTTTAATTTTATTTTTTTTAGCTTTTGATTTATGTAATGAATCTGAGAAAGCTGCTTGCTCTATTTCTATTTTTTTATAACCTTTAAATCTATAATCTGGGTATTCATACCCTTGCTGATCTAAGATGATTGATGGATTTAATCCTTGTTCTTTAGCAAAATTAACTAACCCATATATTGATGATGCCCTTGTGGGTAAATTAACAGAAGATAACCAAATTCTGAATTCATTTTCTTGATTAAGTTCAAATTCTGCATTAAAATGATTTATAATCATCATTAAACTAGAAGCAGCTGAAGTAAAATCAGTTGTTTTTGTATATTGTTTCATTTGATTAAAACTTACCTTTTATGGTTTTGTAAAGTTCCCCTCATTTAAAAAATAAATGGTTATTTATATATTTAATAAGAACATTACATTTTGAGAGGCAATCTTTTTGAGTCACACAGCATCAAAACATATGATTAAATAAAGTATAAATTATTTGCCCAAAGGAAGTAAATATATTCCATCAACGAAAGACCCATCCTCACCTAAATAAGATTTGTCATATGAATATCTATGTGATCTAGCAACTTTAACAGCCCCAACTTTTTCATGAAATTTTTGTGAAGCTATGTTTTCTAATGGCAACAAATTTTCTCCACTAAAAACTTTTTCAACAACTTCAGAGTATTGGAATTGTGAATTAGAATTTTGTTTTAACGCTTCAATTAACATCTTCCCTACACCCATCCCTCTTGCATCAGGATGGGTTACAATTTTTTCGCATACACTATATCCAATTGAATGAGGGTCTAATATTTCAAGCTTTTCTAATGCACCAGGAATCCATAATGGGTCCTTTTGAGCTGCATCAATTAAACCCCCCCTCACAGTTTTCCATTGTTCTTGAGTATAACCTAATGTGGAACCCAGAATTCTGTTATTATATTCAACAACAAAGAAAGGGGTTTTACCCACATGTTCTACAAAAATTTCTTTGAATTCAGGATGGGCACTATAATGAGCTAAAAGAAACCCAATATGTGGCTTATTTAATAAAGATTCATTTAATTCTGCTAAACAACAAAGCTTGTAGATACTATCTATATCATCTTTTTTTGTTTCTCGCAAAGTAACACCAGATACTTTATCATCATTATTTATCTCCGCCATTTTACTTAATTCCTCAATTACTTAGTCATGTATATCTTCATACAAAAACTCTTTACCCTCATAATTTCTAAATGTATACTTATTCCCCTCTTTTTTAACTAAATATTCTGGTAAAATAGGAATCTTACCACCCCCACCTTCAATATCAATAATTAAGTGTGGAACACACATCCCAGAAGTCCACCCACGTAAAGCCTGAATTACTTTTAATCCATCAGCTACACTTGCGGCTAAATGTCTGGTCCCCTTAACATTATCTGGTATGTAAATATAATAAGGCTTAACTCTTATTCTAATTAATTCTTGTACTAATTTTTTCATTACTTTTGGATTTGAGTTTACACCCTTCATTAATACAGATTGATTGCCTAAAGGAATTCCTGCATCCGCTAACATACCACAAGCTTTTTCAGATTCTTTTGTAATCTCAGCAGGTGTGTTGAAATGAGTATTGATATATAGGGGATGATATTTTTTTAACATCTTACATAATTTTGGAGTTATTCTTTGAGGTAATGTACAAGGAACTCTTGTTCCAATTCTAATAATTTCAATATGTTTTATTTTTCTTATTTCACTAATGTAATGTTCTAATTTAGAATCTGATAACATTAAAGGGTCACCACCAGACATTATAACATCCCTAACTTCTTTATGTTTTTTAAGATAATTTAATGCGTTTTTGAAGTCTTTATCAGTAATTGTGTCATATTGTTTACCCACTTTTCTTTTTCTAGTGCAGAATCTACAATACATTGCACAAACATTTGAAACTAATAATAAGACCCTATCAGGATATCGATGGACTAAACCAGGAACTGGAGAATCTGTTTCTTCATGAAGGGGATCTGCAACGCCATCTTCACAGCTTATTTCTTTTATGTCTGCAATACATTGTTTCCAAATTCCATCCCCTTTCTTTTTGATTAAGCTAGTATAATAAGAATTAGAACACATAGGATATGTTTCAGTAACTTTATCTATATTCTTTTTGTTAATTTTAAATTTCTTTGGAATATTTTCAGATTTCCTTACACTTTCCTTCATTAATTTTTGCCAGTCTTCCATTTTAGTCTAATCGTTTATAAGTAGAATATTAAATAATATGTGTAACTTATATTTAAAACTTTCTTTAAGTACAAATAAGTAGCCAAAACAGAATAATATATACATCTAACTATATAAAATATTAAAATAAGTCTAAATAGAACTCTAAATTAACAAATAAACCAGAAATAGAAATAATTAGAATCAGAAATAGAAACTTATATGCTATTGATTTAGTAATTGAGTTTAAGGTAAAATAATGCCCTTATATCTTTTTCCCCCCCCTTTAGATTCGGGCATAGAATCACTCAAAATTGTATAGGGTTTTAGGGAATCTTGCATATTAAATTTGATAAATAAGTTAGCAGATCTTTGGAAGTGAAATGGCCTTTGAATTATGGGGGTTAGATCACATGAACCAGGTGATGAAGTAGTTAAGCAAATACTTTCAACACAACCCTTATTTTCTTTTATAAATGAAGTTGTTTTGCTTAATGCTTCAATAAATGAATTATATTGATCTGGCGCACTTACATTCTCACCCAATCCAAGATTTAAATATAAACTATGAATATGTTTACTTCCACGTTCTGGGTGTGAATATCTTGTGACAAAACCAACTGGAAGTGTTTCTCGGTAGTTTAAGGACCCCCTACTACCCACAACTAATTTCTTAAGGTCTTTTTCATAAAAGTTTTCTAATACCTCGCCAGAATCATCTTGTTCTACATTAAGACTAACCACAAAATAATCTCTGAATTGGACATCCCCCCAAAAATTTGCAAGTTTACACAAGGTTTTACCTAACCAAGGCATTCTTATAACATTATATATACTGGGTGCACTTGATTCTACTGCTTCAAGAATTTGATGGGGGTGTAAATCCATCCTAGGTTTAGTTTCTACGCCTTTTATTAAA
>JAGLOT010000092.1 GCA_023137655.1 Nanobdellota archaeon
TTCTTTAATTTCTTGATTAAGTTTCTTTCTTTCTTCTTTAGATAAATGGACTTGTTTAGTTAATGCATCTCTTTCTATTTTTACTTTCTTAATCTTTTTAATTAAGTCTGCAACTTCATTATTTGCCTCTTCTTTTTCCTTAAACCATTTTTCTTTTTCAGAATCAACAGCATTAAGCGCAGATTTAATTTCTTCTACACTTAATTTTTTCTCAACTGAGGCAGGTTCTTCTTTTTTATATTCTGAAACTTTAACTTCTTCAACTTTAGAATTTTCTTCTACAGTTTTAGTAATATCTTCAGTCTTAGGAATTACTTCTTCCTCCTTAGAAACAGGTTCTTCTTTTTTAGGTGCTTCAGAAACTTTTAAACCCTTTACTTCGGTAGATTCTTTAACAACTTTTTTTGAAGGTGCTTCTACTACTTCAGAAGGTTCTACAATTTCCTTTTTTGTTTCTTCTTTGACCATATTAAATTAATAAATATCAATAAATAAAAACGAGAAGAATAAATTCTTCAAGATTTTATTAAAATAAAATAATAAAATTTTTTATTTAACCAAACAATGCGCCAAGACCTGCTGCTGCTGCGCCGTCATCTTTCTTTTCTTCCTTAGGAGCTTTTACTTCTTCCTTAGGAGCTTCAGATGCTACAGGAGCTGCTACAGGGGCAATAGTTGCTTCAGCTAAAACTTTCACGATATCAACACCATTAAGAGCATTAACAACTACAGTTACTTTAGCTTTATCGACTTTGACACCTGCTGCCTCGATTACTTTTGTCATGTTTGCTTCATTGATTTCTGTTCCCGCTTTGTGCAAGAGCATTGCAGCATACATATATTCCATTTTAATTCCTCCTTAAATAAGTTTAATTTTCTGAAGGTTTTTTCTCGCCTTCATTTGAAGATTTGTCTTCAGGATTTTCCTGAGGAGTTTGTTCTTCAGTATCATTGGATTTTGATTCTGGTGAATCCTTAACTTCTTTTGCTTCAGTTTTAGGTGCATCAGGAACTTTTTCATTTAATTTCCTTGCCCCACATTCTGCTTTTTGCATAAGAGCTTCTTTAGTTTCATCATTAATTATTTCTTCTTCCATTGCAAGAGTCTTAGCATCATTATTTACTCTAACTATTAATCTTTCAACTGTTTCAGCATTTGGATAACCTACTTCAACAGCAAGTGTTAATGCTTCAGCATGAGCAGTTTTCATATCATTAATATATTTCTCCTCATCAATGTCAAGAACATCTTTTGTAAGGATATCTCCTTTTTCATATATTGCAGTTAAATTTAAACCAACTTCAATAGGTCTAATATCTAATCTTGCTAATATTCCTGCAAGTTTTTCGTCAATAACATCGCCTTCTTTAGCAACAATCTTATCTTCAGTAATAACAATTTTATTATTTTCAATTTTTGATTTAATGCCAAAATTTCCAAGTTCTCCAATAACTGGGCCCGGAGCAAATGGAGTAGGTCCTGCACCAACTTTAATATCACCAGGGGCAATTTGACCTGCTTTTGCAGGGGCACTTGATTTGTTTTTCTTTAGAGTCTTGAAAAGTTGGAAAGGGCTTGTTTCTGACATAATAAATGCAGGCATACCTTTCAAATAAGGTTCTAATCCTTCCAAACCTTTTTTATCAGATTTGCAATTTTCTAGAACAATCCTCATTAGTCTTTTCTTAGACATTCTTAGAATAACTGTGTTCCTTAACTTTTCTTTCATATTTTGTAATTGTCTTGCTGGAAGATTTTCCATATCCACAATTCCAATTATTGAATGATCTTTAACTAGCTTAGTAAGTTCAGCTACAGTTTGTTTCTTTTTTTGAGATACGTGTGCTTTAGTTTTCATTTTTGTACCCCTTCAGCAACTTTCTCTTCTTTTGTAGAGACAGGAGTCTCTTCTTTTGTAGAGGCAATAGGGGCCCATTCTTTTTCAGAAACTTTTACTTCTGCTTTTTTAGGTTCAGCTTTAACAGTTTCTTTTTCTTTTGAAACAGGTTCTTCTTTTTTAATAGCCTTAACCTTTTTTGTAGATTTAGTTTTACCCTTTTTATCTTCAACTTTAGCTTCATTTTGAGCGCCTATTTTACAAGGTTTACCCATAGTTAATTTTACCATCACATTTTTAACATTATTGTCCCCTTGAGGTAATATATGTATAAAATGTTGGTATGAAACTAGAATATTGTCTGCAATTTCTTCATCTTTCATTGATTCGATACCAATTAATGATTTAACACTCCCACCTTTTTTAGTTGTTAATTTAACAAACTTTTGAAGTTTATCATATAATGGTTGTAAATTTGCTTTTGGCGAAACAACACATCCTGCTTTAGGATTTGGCATTTTTCCATGAGGTCCAAGGACCCTACCAAAACTTGCTGCCACTTTTGGCATTATGTTTGCTTGTGCAATAAAATAATCGTGTTCAGCACCAATTTTCTTAATTTCTTTTTTATCTAATTTTGTAAATTCATCAACCCTAATGGTTTTATCACAAACTTTTTTAGCTTCTGCTTCAAGTTCTGTACCAACTAAAGCACAAACCTTAATTTTTTTACCTTTAGTATAATGTAATTCAACAAAATCGTCTACTTGATTTTGATTCTTTTTTAGATCGAGATTTCTTAGATTGATAATTAAATCAAAGCTTTGACTAAACTTTCTAGGTTTAGTTTCTTTCCTTGCTTGTTTAATAGCATTTATAATTTCTTTTTTATCCATTATTAGCCCTCCTATCAAAGATAGTACTGCGGGACATTGTAGAATGTCCGAATATCAATGAGAAACATCATTTTATTTAAAAAGCTTTCGGTTAAATATAAGTTCTATCATCTTTCTGTGATTTATAATTAATATCACCAAATTCACAATATTGACAGGTAGCATCTAAAGCAACCCAACCATTGTCCCTATATTTAGAAAGCGCTTCTGGCAGATAAGCTTCAACATAAACATGCCCAGGAATAAATACAAATCGTGTATTAATACCGATAGATTGCAATAAATTAGCTAATAATACAGAACTATCATCACAATCACCTGCACCATTCAATAAGGTTTCCCTAGCAGATTTAACATATTCTGTAGGTGGATCATTAACATATTCTATATTTCCCTTAACAAAATAGAATAATGATTTAGCATAACAGACCTTATTTCCACCACATTCGGCTTTGACAACAACTCTATCTGCAATCCCTTTTATTATTTCATCTGAAGGATTTAATAATTTAATAAAATCAGTATTACTATTAATTTCAAATTTATCACCATATTCAAAATTTAAACTGCTAACGTCTTCAATGGTTGCAATATATTTAGGTACAGGATCTAATCTTACGGCATAATATGGTATTATCAGTGCAAGAACAACCATAATAAGAAACACACCCAATATTAGGTGTAATGGCCCTTTCTTCTTTTCCGCTTCTAATTCATCAAGCATATAATTAACCTATTTTAACAATATATAAAATTTAGTATCTTATGTAATTATCTTCTTTGTTATCAACATATTTAATATTTTCATCTAAATACTTCTTATGAAATAATTCAATAAA
>JAGLOT010000093.1 GCA_023137655.1 Nanobdellota archaeon
TGATTTTATTATTTTGCCCTGTTGCAAAACCACCAACTTTACCATTTGACTTAACAACTCTATGACATGGTACTTTTGGTGCATAAGGATTCTTATTCAAGGCATTACCCACTGCCCTTGCACATTTACTGTTTAAAGCCTTAGCTATCTCCCCATAAGTACTTACTTTTCCCCTAGGAATTTTCTTACATAAAGAATAAACCCTATTTTCAAATTCAGTTGACATTTTCCAAAAATAACTTTTTATACCCAAAACCCTCTAATTTGTCTTTAATATCTTCATAACCCTTATTAAAAATTACACCACCACGCATAAAATCTTCATTAGTTACTTCAGTTAAACAGAAATCTGGCATTTCAAAATTTTTAGCCTTCTCATTATCATCAAATTCAAAGTCAACAGTAACTAAACCAGTTAACTTATCTTGAAAAACATCTATTTCGGCAATCAAACCATTATAAGGATATTTATATCTTATTTTGCTAACTCTTTCCCAATTGTTATCAATTAAAAGATTAAACTCTCTTTCATTAAGTTCAATTGTTTCCTCTTTAAGTTCAGTTGCACTAACCCTATATTTTTTAGTAATCCTAAATTTATCACCTTTCCTTCTAATTCTTATAGGCGAATGTTTCCCTATCTCAGCAGGCATATAAACATCCATCATTTCTACCTTTTCACATTCATTTAAATTTGGCAAATATTTTGCCAGAAACATTCTTTCAATTTCTATCATTTCAACACCCCAATAATCTTATCAAATTTTTCTTTATCCATATTTATTCTATAATCTTTAGTTAAACCAATCATTTCATCTTTATCAATATCAATTCTTTTCTCTTTCAACAAACCACCAAACTTAGTAGAAGTCAAATATTGACAGAATTGAGTTACATTACTTGGTTTTAATGTCTTATGGGCCCTTTCCCAATCAATCATAACCACTTTCTCACCAATAATGACATGTTTATATGGGTGATGCATCTCTTCTTTACTGATTTTAATTTCATCAAGTTTAAAACATTGTTCTAATACCTCAATTAAAACCTTAACAACATCTTTTTTATCATTTTCCTTAACAAATTCTTCTATAACCTTACCTTCAATAAATTCCATGACCAATTCATCTTCTGTATGGGATATATATTTAGGTCCAATTCCTAATTCATTAACTTCTTGCAGAAATTTTGCTTCATGACCAATTCTATTAATTGCCTTGCTTTCAGGATTCTCTCTTTTTACAACAACTTTCTTTCCATTAATTTCTTTAACATAAACAAAGCCTCGTTTCCCTTTTGCTAGAAATTCCATTTTAATTTATTACATAAATATAAAGTTCTTCAAAATCCATTTTCATTGAATCAACTTGTTCAAACTTATAATTTTCTCTTCTTAATATTGCATCAACAATATCTTTATTTGTTAATGAACTAAATAATAGTAATATTTGCCCATTTTCATTCAAATGGGTTTTAGCATCCATTAGAAATTTTTCAGTTAACTCATGACCTTTTTCTCCACCATCTAAAGCATAGTCTTTTGGGCCATCATTGGGCAGATAAGGGGGATTAAAAATAATTGTATCAAATTTTTCATCAATATTTTCAAACAAATTTGATTGTATAACTGTTACAGGCATTCCTTCATTAACACAAACATCTAGAACATAGAGAATTGCTTCTTTATTTATATCTGCAGCCATAACAGATTTAACTTTTTGATTTTTAGCAGCAGCTATAGCTAATATGCCAGTTCCAGTACCCATATCTAATACTTTACCAAAAGCAAGGTTTTCCACGTTCCTTTCCAAGAGAAATGAGTCTTCCCTAGGTTGATATATTGGTGATTCCATATTAGTTAGTTCTAATTATTACTTTTCTTGTAATTTTATTATGTACTTTTTGTTTTGTTGTTTCCCAATAAAAATTTCTAAACTTTTTAATTATTGGATTACCAAAATTAAGCTTATACATTTTAGCCTTACCAATAGTTCTAGTATTTAAAACAATCTTTTCGTTTTCTAATTTATTCCAGAAAAGTTTTAATGTACTATAACCCACACCTGAAAGTTTGGCAATATCAGTCATACTATAATCAAAATCTTCATTAACCACAAGAAAATCTAATACCCTTAATATTGGAGAATCCCCAAATATTTCCAAAAACGCAGTTTTTTCTCCCATATTTTATTTTAATTTTTCTTATATTTAAACCTTCCTATTTATAGCCTATATGAGCTATTAATCTAAATCTAATATTTCTTCTATTTCCTTTAATTTTTTAATATTAAGTTGATAAGCAGCCCCATATTTTGTCCTTCCATAAATCAAAACTAATTCTTCTTTTAATAGTTCTTCAAGCATAATTTTTACAAATCCTTTAAGGTGAGATGGAATACCAGAGGTTAATCTTTCATATAACATATGGCCCTGATTAAAACACTGACCAGAATATAGTTTCTTAATTATGTTATTTTTAATTCTAAAGTAATCAGTTTTACTTAATTTAGCCATTAATTCAAATTAATAGACTAGTTTAATAAACTTTAACTAAGAAATTTCGTAAGATTTTCAGAAATATTAAAAAAAATCATTTATCGATCTCATCAAGATATTCTTTTACTCTTGATATAATATTTTTAAGATAAAACTCTTTGATTTTTTCATCAAATAAAACAGATAATTTTTCAAACTCAACAACTCTATAACCATTATCAATAAATTCAATTAAAAATAAATCTTTTAATCTTTTTAATTGTCTTCTTATATTTGGTGCAGAAATTCCTAAGATTGGAACATTTGCTTTTTCTCTTTCTTTTGTAGCAAGTTCCTCAATAGTTTTTGAACTAAGAATTTTCTTATCTTTCCTCGCATTTAATAGAACTAAAAAAATATCAACGATCATATCTCTGCTATCTCCTGGTTGTAATAAACCTAAAGATAAACAAATCTTTTTTACTAATTCCCTTTCTCCTAAATCATAAGGCTTTTCATATCTTCTTAGTGTAATCTCAGCTAATGGGGTATCTTTAGAAATTTTCTGTGACATAGCTATCGCTAATTCCTTATTGTTTATATAATTTTCTCATAAGAAAAATTAACCTAGTTATCACTAGATCTTATTGTTTATGTATTTTAAACAAGAATCAAATATAGCTCACGCTATCCCTTATTTTTTTATGTATTAAACAAGAATTAACATAGCTCACGCTATCTTGTATTGTTTATGTATTTTTTTAGAAAACCACTTAGCTCTCGCTAATTTCTATTGTTTATAATTTAATTTCTTTTAGAAAAAAAGTAAGAAAAAAATCCCTATTACAAAGATAGAGAATTTCTCTTAATATAAAAAAAAGAAATAATGGTTTAACCACGCATATTTAAAAGATTAAAAACGGATTATTAGTAGTTGCTGGCTGAATACCTCGTTGCCTTGGTACTTACACCACAACCCTATCAACCTAATCTTTTATTAGTATCCTAGTGTCTCTTTTCACGGTGGGCTTCGTGCTTAGATGCTTT
>JAGLOT010000094.1 GCA_023137655.1 Nanobdellota archaeon
AGAAAAAACCATTTTACCAACCACTTACAAAAACATAAACATATTCAAAGATAATCAAGCAGAATTATCTCAATTCTATATATTCAATTCAGAAAATGATATTATTCAAAGACTAACAGAATTAATAACAAAAGAAAATCAAAATCAAATAGCAATCGTTACTCCAAAAAACTCCCCATTATCATCTCTGGCAAAATCTAAACTAACAAGCAAGGGAATTCAAATAAATCATAAAACTTACCTGAAAGAACATTTTGATGTTAGGTTATTTCTAAGCCTAATTGAATTAAGTTTTAATATTTCAGACATTAAAGTAAGAGAAATTCTACCCTATTTAGAATTATTTGATTTAGAAATAAATTCAAATTACAATAATTATGTTTTCTACTATTACATTAACAGAATAAATAAGGATGCAAATCTTGAAGGATTCTTTTCATTAATCCAACAAATTAACCAAAAAACTTATTCAGAATTAATGTTAATACTCAATCAAAAATTGAAATTACCAAAAGAATTTCAACATATCTTAAAAACACTATCGTTAACTCAAGAAAAAATCACATCAGAAAACTTTTCTGAACTATCCTATTTTGTAGAAAACTTTGATATTAATATAAATCAAAACCATCAAGGAGTTTTGTTTATTGATGCAACCAATTCATCATTTATAGACAGACAATTATGTTTTTTCTTAGGATTAGATAATTCTTGGACCAGAACCATAACTAAAGAAGGACTTAATCTAAGGGAGGCAGAAAACCTTGAACAAGAAAAATTCCTTGCATTACTTCAACAAGGAAAATATCAATATTATTTTACAGCAGAATTTACTACAAATCAATTAACAATCCCTTGTTATTATTTCAATTTATTATTTAATACAAAAATATCATCTTTCCTAGAACCATCATTCAAGCCAAAGAAAATAAGAAACAAACCAACAAATACAATATATAAACCAGAACAATCAAATTTAGAGGTTAAGAAAGATCATTTAGATTTATTTTCACAGAGTTCATTTAATAATTTTGTTACCTGCCCTAAGAAATATTCCTATAGTAAGATTCTCCCACAGGAAGACCAACCTCATTTTATGAAAGGAACATTAGTGCATGAGTTTGCAGAGTTTTATTTTGAACATAAAGATTTTGTAAAGGAAAAAGGTCCAGAAGAATTTGTTAAAACTATGGTCAATAAATATAAAAGGATTAATGGTGATTTAAATTTAGACCTTGAAAAAACAATTTTCACAATTGCTGTAAAAAATATAATCAATTTTATAGATGCATTAGAAGTAAAAGAAAACGTTTCTTTAATAGGTATCAAAGAAATTACAGACAATCCATTCTCAATCTCAAAATATAAACAAAAAAATATATTTGCTGAAAGATTCAAATTAAAATTAGAAAGTACAAATACCGAGGCAACTTTTTCTGATCAGGACTTTGGTATTAGGGGGGTAATTGACCTTATAATAAATCAAAACACAATAGTAGACTATAAAACTTCGGCATATGTCAAGTCTTCAAAAGACATAATTAAAGCATCAAATTTTAATTTAATAAAAGATATTGTGGATTTCCAACCTTCTTTTTATATTATGGAGCTAAGAAAATATACTCAAGATTCTGAAATTAAATTTATCTATAATTTTATTCTTGCAAATAAAGATAGTATTGTTGATGGTAAAGAAGATAAAGCTAAAAATATTGGGGAAGTCAAATATATTCCAACAACTTTTAATGAGTTTCTTACAACCAAATCTGCTATTTGTTTATTAGCCTCTTCAAAAGCAAGGTCTGCCCTAATTGCAGCATTAAAAGATTACAATATATTAATAGAGTTTTTCAAAAACAACCCATTACCTAAAGAATTACAGTACAATTATGAAAAACTTTCTAATTCAGATTATGCAGAAAGATTCCATAAACTATTAAAAGAAAAATTAGATGAAAGTTATTCAACCTATGAAGAAGTCATAAATTCTTTTCTAAAAACAATTACTTGGCTAAGAACTGGCGAAAGGCAAAAGCAAGCCCTAATTTTTAAAGAAGACATTGATGAGTTTGAAGTATTCATAAATAAAAAGAACACAGAAATAAATTCTTTCCTTAACAATAAATTCCCATATCAACCAATAGGTCAAGACACTTGTAAGAATTGTGATTACAAACATATTTGTCTAAAGAGGTTCCAATGAGTACAAGCAAAGATTCTGGATTAAATCCAAAAGTATCCACTACAACCAATAAGACTGCTAATATTCATAGTGTTTGCAATCCAGGACAACAAAAGGTAATTGAAAGTACAGAAGGCATTTTTTTAGTAGATGCAGGTGCAGGAACTGGAAAAACTTTTGCAATAACTAAAAGATATATTCACCTATTAGATGAAGGAATAAAACCTTCACAAATATTACTTGTTACATTCACAAACAATGCAGCAGAAAATATGAAAGATAAAATCATAAATGATTCATATCAAAAACATAATATCAAAGAACTTTTAGATGCAAACATTTCTACATTCCATTCTTTTTGTAATACCTTGCTTAAACAACATGGATTTAGTGTTCCAAAAATCCTAGGAATAAATGATAATCTAAGTATGAATTATCAGATTATAGAAAATAAAGTTTTAGAAGAAAGAATGTTTAGGCAATTCTTTAATAAATTCCAGAAAAAACATATTAAAGATTATTCAGAGTTCTTCGACTTAATTAATAACAAAACCAATCTCCCGTTATATCTAATCAAAAAGCTCTGCTGTCATGGAATTTTCCCTACCAAGACTGGATGGTTCAATAATGGGGAAGAATTACTAATTGGCAACTGGGAAAGATACCAAAAAATATTCCAAGAAATTAATAAAGAGAAGTTAACAGAAAAAGGAAATAAAAAAGATTCTGATATTGCTGCAACTTTCAGGATGAAATTAAGATATAAATCATATCATCAAAAACTAGAAGAAAACCTCGTTTTTAATGGGAAATCCATAAATGGTAATATTGCAAAAGAATGTTTTGATGAAGACAGAAAAGAATTATTAGATTTCATACATAAACTTTACTTTGAATATGTTGTATACTCAATCAAGAGAAACAAATTAAACTTTGACTTTTTAATTATGCTTACATTTATTATGCTATTCAAAGACCACAAATTAAGAGAACAAGCTTCTTTTGATTATGTGATGGTTGACGAGTTCCAAGACACAAATGAAATCCAATTTATGTTAACCCTATTATTAATGAAAACAAATAATCTTTGTGTTGTAGGTGATTGGAAACAGGGAATTTATGGGTTTAGAAATGCCACCATAGAAAATGTTACATTGTTTGATGAACGATTAGATTATTTTAAGAAAATACTTAATACAGATTATGAAAGAGTTAAATTTTCAATAGAACATAAAAAATTAAGTTTTGATATAAATTATAGAAGTGCTCAAAATATTTTAAATTTTTCAGAAAATGCATTATTAGTTAAGGGTTCAGAAAA
>JAGLOT010000095.1 GCA_023137655.1 Nanobdellota archaeon
TGGATATTCCAGGTGCAATGGATCATGAAACCAGAGATATTAAAAATGTTGCAAACTTTTTTAAAAAGTATGGTTTTGACACAGATGATGAAAGATTAAAACAGGAACTATTAAAAAAGACTACTAAAACTTAATAAAATAAAATGGAATACTCCCACGAACTCAAAATACCAAAAGAAAGAATCGCAGTACTTATTGGTACAAAGGGTAAAACTAAGAAGGAATTAGAAAATGCAACTAATGCTGTAATTAATGTAGATTCTAAGGAAGGAGATATCACAATTACAGGTGAAGATCCATTAACTCTTTTTAGTGCAAGAGATGCTCTAAGGGCGATTGGTAGAGGGTTTAATCCAGAAGTTGCAATGCAAGTATTAAAACCAGATTACTCTTTTGAAGTTATAAGTATTCAAGATTATATGAGGACTAAAAACGATTCCGGAAGACTTAAGGGAAGAGTTATTGGTACCGAAGGAAAATCCAGAACTCATTTGGAAGAACTTACTGAAACAAATATTTGTGTTTATGGTAAAACCATTGGAATTATTGGACAACAAGAACACGTTGGCCTTGCTAAAAAAGCAATTGAAATGTTATTGAAAGGCAGCCCACATGCAAATGCATATCAATGGTTAGAAAGAATGAGAAGAAAAATGAAAACTGCTGAATACCTAATGAAGCAAGAAGAGAATTTAAAATGAATTTAACTATCATATTAGGTTTGATTGCAGCAACATTAACCGCTATTTCTTTCATACCCCAAGCAATAAAAACAATTAAATCAAAACGTACAAAAGATATTTCTCTTGGCATGTACTTATTATCTACGATAGGAATGTCTTTATGGTTAATCTATGGGATGATAATAAAGGACTTACCATTAATACTTGCTAATATAGTAACAGTCTCATTAGCATTAACAATTCTAATATTCAAAATAAAATATAAATAATTCATGTATTTTTGTTATACAAATATCTCTCTCACTTCTTTAGCTAAGCTATTTCTTCTTTACTTATGAAGAAATGTAGTTTCTTCTTTTATTTATGGAGATAAGCTATTTCTTCTTGGTCTAATTCAAACTCTGCAGAAATCTGTTCTGCCATATTCTTATCATTAAACATCTTCCTAATAAAAGGAATTGTTCGTTCAGCTTCTTTAATTGAAACATGGGTTTTCTCAGCCATTTTTTCAGCAATTGCTTTCTTCTTAGCATTCTTCATCTTAAATTGCCATAATTTTAAAATTCTTTTTGTGGGTTCATATCTATTAAATCCCTTATATTTCTCAGCTTTACTTAATGCAACGCCACCAGATAATAAAAAATTAATGTAAACCAAGAAATGCCAATGTTGCCATCTTCTTATTCTCCCCTTAAACACATCTGCCCTAGACATCATATTATAAGCATTCATCAAATCTTCTGGTTTTGTATACTCTTTTGGTAAATTTGCATCCATCCACAAAAATCTTTTATCCACATCTTCTTCAACTTCATCAAAAGCCCTTAAAGCAATATCTAACTTATCAGTTTTCAAAATCATCATTAATGCATTAATCATACTTTGCATTTTATTTCTTTGAGATAGTTCATTAACATCTTCTTTTTTCAAAAGTCCACCAGCAGACATGATTTGTAAATCATTCATTGCTGCCCTCATATCACCGCCAGCACCCCTTGCCAATGTTTTCAAGGATTGCTCATCATATTTTATTTTCTCTTCCTTGCAGATCTTCTCAAGAACATTAAATATTGAAATATAATTAAGAGTATGAAAATTAATCATAACAGACTTCTTTCTCAAAACACTTAACTTAGAATCAAAAGGATCATTTGCAGTCATAATAATTGGAAATGCACTCTTATCAAGGATTGTAGCAACTGCTCCAGCTCCACCCCTATCTTTCCTGCCAGATAAACCATCTACTTCATCAATTAAAATTAATTTACTTTTCCCAAACAAACTCATCTGTTGAGATGCTGCACCAACCAATGAATTAATAGAATCTTTATTCCTTACATCTGAGGCATTAACCTCTATAACTTCTAATCCAATTTCATCTGCAATTGCATATATAGAAGATGTTTTTCCACTTCCAGTAGGGCCATAAACTATTGCAGCCTTCCCCTTACTAGCAATAAATTTCTTTAGCTCACTAACTGCCTTATCCTGTCCAACAATCTCTCCAGAATTCTTTGGCATATATTTTCTAATAAATGGTTGCATAAACATTTCCAACTCATCAATATTTATTAATTCTTCTAATTTCAATAAAGTTATTTACAAGGATTTATACTTACGATAATTGTGTGTAGGTTTAAAGATGAAATAAAGCGGAATCTTTTTAAATCAATAAATTGAATTTTATATTCTATGAAATATGTCTTAGAAGTAAGTGGCTTGAAAAAAACTTTTAAAAATAAAAGTATGGAGATTAAAGCACTTGATGGACTAAGCTTTAAAGTTAAAAAAGGAGAAATTCTAGGACTATTAGGTCCAAATGGGGCAGGCAAAACAACTGCAACAAACATAATCATTGGATTAACAACACAAGATTCTGGAAAAATTAAATTCTTTGGAAAACCTCCATGCGAAGAAAGTAGAAATAAAATAAACACATCTACTGCATATAAAATTTTAAATGGTGGCCTAACAATAAAACAGAATCTTAAAGTTTATGCAATGATGTATAATGTAAAAAATGCCAATGAAAAAATTGATGGTTTATTAAAAACATTTGATATTTATGAAATCAGGAATAAATTAGTTTATGATTTATCTTCTGGACAAAAAACAAGAGTAAATCTTTGTAAAAGTTTAATCAATGACCCAGAAATTCTTTTCCTAGATGAAGCTACAGCAGGATTAGATCCAGAAGTAGCATTAAAAGTTAGAGATGTAATTAGAAAATTAAAATGCACTGTAATCTTCACATCCCACATTATGAGTGAAGTAGAAGAATTGTGTGATAGAATTGCATTTATGAAAAAAGGAAAAATTCTCAAGGTAGGGACTTTAAAAGAAATTAAAAAATTAGTTGATGAAAATACCTTAATTATTAACTTTAGTAAAATCCCTAAAAATTATAAAACAATTCTTGAAAAATATGATTTATTAAAAATCAAAAACAAAAAAGCATGGATTGAATTAAAAAATCCAGATGATTTGCATAACATAACGAATGATTTAATTAAATCAGGTTTTAAAATTAAACACATACAAATTAAAGAACCTACATTAGAAGAAATATTTATGCATTACTACGAGTAGGTGAGATTATGAATATATATAAATTTGAGTTAAATATGCTTAAAAAATCAATTATTATTTGGTCAGTTTCGATATCACTTGGATTAATATTTTATATGGCTTTTTATCCGATGATGAGTGGAGATACAGAAATTTTTCAAATGGTGATGGAAGACTTTGATGAAAAA
>JAGLOT010000096.1 GCA_023137655.1 Nanobdellota archaeon
ATTCAAATCTTGCAGAAGTTACCTGTGGCCGTACATCAGATTTTTGTCTTATGGTCCCCTCAATATGAACCAATTTACCAATTTCTTTACTTCGGATATCCCTAATCATAATTTTTTGAGATTCTGGTAATTCAATAAATCTAATTCTGAAATTTTTAAATTCATCTGGCAAATCAAAAGCTTCAAGACTTAATTCTGCAGCCTTGAAAACTTCTTCTGGCCTTTCAAGTAATTCATCTGCTAAATAGGGATCAAACTTAGAAAGTTTAGAAAAAGAAACTACCAGAAATTTCTTACCTTTGCTAACTGCCTTAAGTAATTCTTTCTTGTATTTCTTTTCAAGAAATTCTTCAAATTTCCGAATTTGCTCTAGTGCGTCCATAAACAATACCTACCTACCTGTTAGTTTATTGGACTTTTTTAAGGTTACTGATGAGCTTGTCCACTGCTAAGTGTACATTTTCTTCACTTTTTGTACCTGTGCAAACTATTTTTCCATTAGTAAATAATAGGAATGTTGCCTTGAAAGTTTTACCTTCTTTATCTTTTACATTTACCTTATATACTAATCCAGGAAACTGTTCCGGTTCGTATTCTGTATTGTCTAACTTCATAGCTAAACTATTCAAGTTAAGGTCCATATTAATAGCACCACTAGCAACAATATTTTGAACTGTAATTTCAGGTTCAATTATAATTTTAATATTAATTTTTTCTAGACTTTTCTTAATTTTATCAATACATCGCCTTACATCTCCAAGAGTTCTTGCTCCAGTGCAAACAATCTTACCGCTGCTAAAAATTAATGCAGATGTCTTTGGATCTTTGATTCTTATAACTAATCCAGGAAACTGTTCCGGATTGTATTCTGTATTAGAAAGTGTAGTAGCCATTTTTTCCAATGGAATATCATGCTCCAAGGAAGAACTAACAACAATATTTACTACTTCTATATTTTTTTTCTCCATTTTATAACCCCCAAGGGGCATAAATTTGCAGAATTTTCTCTCAGAATTAAAATTCTAACTGTTTTAATAACCCCCAAAATTATTAAGTTATTTATAAAGATATTTAAATAGTTTATAAATACTTTGCTTTTTAAACAAGCCCTTTAGGAGATATATTTTGATTATGGGATACCTCCAACACTTCCTATCTAAAACATCCATAAACATTAAAAGAAACCCCAAAATCCATTTTACACCCCCTTGATTTCCGATGGAAATTTAGTCATTTCAGCCCACCTAACCACCAAGAATTCAACAAAATCAAAATTCTATATCTAAAATATCTAATATCTGTCAATCTTACTTACATTGTAAGTATAGAAATCCAATAGTATTTTAAAATCCTTAAATTAAATAATTAATATGTTTATTGATATAGTATTTCCAGATAAAAACGAGAAAAAGTTCATTGAAAGGGCAATATTGTTGGGCTATGATGGAATATGTTTTGTGTATCCCTCAAAAAACAATAGTTCTGGACAAGAAAACTCAATAAACTCAACAGAATTAAAATTATTTAATGGATTATTAGCAGATAAACCAAAAAATAACAAGAATTACAATTTAATTTTAATAAATTCCAAATCACCAGAAATTGACAGGACAAATCTTGAACAAGGCAAATTTGATATTATCTTTAATTTAGAAAATAATGAACGTTCAGATTATATCCATCAAAGAAATTCTGGATTAAATCAAGTATTCTGTAAATTAGCTAAAACTAAACAAACCGCAATAGGGATATCATTTTCAAATTTATTAGAACAAAAATCATTAGTAAGGGCTAAATTTTTAGGTAGGATAGAACAAAATCTTAAATTATGTAAAAAATACAAAGTAAATGTTGTTTTTGCATCTTTTGCATCCAAGCCAGAACAAATGAGATCCCCAAATGATTTCAGGGCATTTGTTAATTGTTTATGCAATAATGAATTGTTCGCAAAACAATCATTAACTAATCTTTCTTTTATAGTCAATGAAAACATTAAAAAGAAGGACAAGAATTATATATCTAAAGACGTTCATATTTTAAATTCTTAATAGTTCAATTACGTTTACAGATTAAAATATTTATTAGAAATTAAAACTGAACAAATCTAATTAAGTTACACTATCATGTTGGCTTCCACAAATATCTTTTGCAACCATTTCTTTTGAGTCCATTTCAATAGAATTTGAATGGTTTATTTTTATAATTCTCTGATTTTCTTCTTGAACAGTAATTTGATTATCCAACAATCCACTAATACAATTTCGTCGGATATCATACCACTTTTGTCGTTTTCCACCACTATTGTCATGATTATACCATGCATTATCATATTCATTTACATGTGAATTATCATTTGCTGGATTTATCCAATCACTACCAGAATTAGAAACCAACCTTACATGACATACATTATCTACAGGAAACCCCATATTTGCATGTTCCGTTCCGGCAGTAAAATTAATACCTAGTTCATTACCCACTCGTATTAATCCGCTTTCTGGGGCATCATATACTTCTTCACAACTAATATTGCAATGGTTTCTTTCATCACAATTAGTATGGCCTAAAACTCTCGTAACATTAGCTAAACTAGCCCCAACTAAAATAACCCCTATTTTAATAATATTTTTCTTACTTATACTTCCTTCTTCACTCAGAAAAAACTTACCAATCTCTTTTTTTATTTTAGGAAACATATTAACTTATTCAACTTTCTTCTTTATATTCTTTTCTTTTATCCAACTAATAAATATTTCTCGTACTTCTTTATCAAATAACAATTTTTCAAAGACATAATCAAATTGGGCTTTATGAATCTTACATTTAGAAAAAGTAGCAATTTTAGGTATAATGTTACCTTGTTCAGCATAAGCAACTACAGGGCATAAACCACACCAAGGTTTATAGACACAATTATCACATAGATAATTTTCATTTATGGAAGCACTAATAATTTGTTGGCATTTGGGTTTCATAATCAAATCCTTATATTTTTCACCCTTAACATTTCCTATTTTAAACATATCATTTTCCCTCCCCTCATCACAACAAAAAATTTGACCTTTATGATTATATGCGATTTGTCCACTAACTGCACCACAAGGGCTTCTAAAATCTAAAAAACCAGGGTCATATTCAGTTAGAATTTTTAAAAGTATCAACCTAATATACCTTACAGACATATTAACTCCATCCTTATTCAATTTAATTATATAATCTGCACTTTTCTTCCAGAATTCTATAAATTCCTCAACAGAATAACCAATTTTATTTTTTGTATGTTTAGCAAAACCTAAAGGATTCATATATTTTATTTGTAAACTTGTAAATCCAAATTTAATGTATTCATCTATAATTTCTTT
>JAGLOT010000097.1 GCA_023137655.1 Nanobdellota archaeon
ACTAAAAAGTATAAACTTTTTTATAAATATATAAATTTTAAACTAAATTTTCTTAAACTTTCCATTTTCCTTTCTTTTTGGTAGTAATATGACAATTAAATTAATGGCTTTTGATTTGGATGGGGTACTAAGTAAGGGAGAAGTATTTCCTAAAACAACAGATTTTGATGAATTATTGCATGGGCAAATAAAAAATTTAAATCAATTATCGAGATTTTTGAAGGCAAAAGGGATTATAAGTATTGCAATTACTGGTAGATCATTAGATATAACTAAACCTATAATTGATAAGTATATGACTGGTCCTTCTGCTTGTGAGCATGGGGCAGTCATTTATAATCCTGCAACATTTCAACATTACCATATTGCAGATTCTGATAGTAGATTTAGTAACCAGATTAATGCAAAGAATGAATTAGAGCAATTTATTGAATCTGCAGACGTTATTTCAGATGATTTAATCCTAAAATTTCCAAACGAGGGGATAAAAAGGTTAAAAGAAAATCACCATATTTTAACCTATGAATTTAAACCAAGTGTAAGTTGTGATTTTTCAAAAGACCTTTTTCAATATTTGCAAGAAAATCATTTTCCATCAATAATCTTAGGGCATATAGAAGAGGGATTACTTTCAGTTATTTATTCAAATTCTGCATTAGATATAAAACCAAATATTTCAAAAGCAGATGCCATTTTACACATTTTAAGAGAATTAGATGTTTTAGAGGAAGAGGTCCTAGTTTGTGGTAATTCTTTTCATTCTGATTTTGATATGATGAGGGTAATTCCAAATGGTTACTGGTTTGGCCCAGCAAATTCTGATAAAAAATTGAAAAAAGCAGTAAAATCTCATGGATCTAAAGGATATATTTCAAAAGGAGATTATTTTCAAGGAACTATGGAAACACTCCCATTAATTCTTGAAGATTCAAATATTTAAGGTTTTGATTAAATTTCTTAGAAAACATTATAAATTTAGAAAACCTTATTTAAGAGAGTTAATTTAATTGAGTTAATATGGTAAACTATAAGATTATAAGTAAGCAAATAGGGGTTTCTTATTTTTATAAATTCCTAGAATCAATTGTTAGTTTCTTATTTTTTATGGTTGTGACAAGGGCCCTAGGTGTTGAAGATTATGGTGTATTTTCATTGCTTTTGGTTACAATGACCATAATATCAAATAGTATAAGCCTAAATATTGGTTCTTTTTTAATAAAAGATCTTGCTGGATTAAAGACCATTACTAAATTAAATAAGCTAAATGGGATTGTGCCACTCTTTAATTTGGCTTCTTTGTTGATTTTAGGTGGATTGTTTTATTTCCAATCATTATTTCTCAATTTATTAGGCCTTACAGATTATAGTTCATTATTTTCTTTAATTTTAATCATTTTATTATTTAAGGGAATAATTAAACATTTTTTAACATTTTTATTTTCTGAGAAAAAGATAATTCTGGTTCATACATTTGCTTTTTTTACTGCAAAAGGATTTATGTTAGTTGCCTTGTTAATGTCATTATATTTTTCTTTAAACTTATCTTTGATATTTATGATTTATTTAGTTATAACTTTATTAACTACAGTAGTATTAATAGTTTTATTTAAAAATTTTACATCATTTTTTCATAAACCAGATTTTAAATATATTAAAAAAGCAAGTTTATTTTCATTACCTTTGGTGGGTGCATCAATAGCACAATGGGTTTTAACTGCATCAGATCGTTATTTTATTCAATATTTTCATACAGTGATTAACGTAGGAAAATATGCATATATTTATTCTTTATTAGCATTTATTTGTTTAAGTTCCACATTAATACTTGAAGTATTGTACCCTTATATTGCAGAACAATATAAAAAGAATAAACAAAAATATTATTTCTTATTTAATGTTGCAATTAAGTATTCTTTGATATTTGTTTTGCCCGCAAGTTTAGGTATTTGGGCATTGGATAAAGAAATAATTACTATGTTGTCAGGTGCACAGTATTTGAGTTCTTTAGCAGTCCTTCCTATTTTAATCTTTTTCCCATTGTTTCAAATATTTATTACTTTATTTACCAAAGTTCTTATTTTATCTAATCGGACAAAACATATTTCTAAGGTATATTTTATTGGTATGTTTGTTAATTTAGTTTTAAATTATTTATTAGTCCCTAAATATAATTATATGGGCGCTGCTGTAGCAACAATATTAACTTATGCGTTGCTCTTTACATGGTTATTTTTGTCTTCAAGAAATTTATTTAAGTGGAATCATAAATTTATACAATTAAAATCAATTATTTTATCTTCTTTAATTATGTTTTTCTCAATTACTTATTTGCATCCAACAACTGTTTTGCTTAAAATTTTAACAATTTTATTAGGTGTGGGTATTTATGTTGTAAGTATTATTTTAACTAAGGGAGTTACAAAAGAAGAAAAATTATTTATTAAGGGACTATTTATTAAAAAAGTTAATTAGTTTTGTTATCTTCCAATACCTTTATACACAATATTTTTAGATAAGATTTCTTCCCTATTTAAGCAATTTCTACCATCAATGATTAATTTTATATTGCCCCAAGATTTAATTTTTAAGAATTCTTTATGGTTTGTTGCAAGAACTAATGCATCACAATCTAAAACTGAAGCTAAATTGCCTTCAATATAAGGGTCATAAACAATTAAATCTGCACCTAATTTAAGTAATTCTTTTTTAATTTCTAATGCTGGACTCTCTCGCAGGTCTGCAACATTTGCCTTATAGGCTAAACCTAGTAACCCAATTTTAGTCCCCTTAACAGGTAGTTTAAGTTCATTTAATGCATAGATTAGTTTATTGATTGTATATTTAGGCATACTGTTATTTACTTTTCTTGCAATTTTTAAAAATTGATGATCAAAACCTACAGATTTTGCTTTTTTAATTAAATAATATGGGTCTACAGGTATACAATGGCCACCTACACCACATCCAGGATAATGGGCCATAAATGCAAAAGGTTTATTTTTAGCACCTTCAATAATTTCTAGTATGTCCAATCCCATTTTATCAAAAGATTTGGCTAATTCATTAACATATGCTAAGTTAATATCTCTAAATGTATTCTCAATAATTTTGGTTGCTTCTGCTGCCTTTAGACAAGACATTTCACGAATTTCTGCAGAAATAAATGCCCTATAAAAATCTGCAGTTTTTTTACAACCTTCTTTTGAAGTACTACCTACATTTCTAGCAATATTATAAACATTCCATTTTTTATCCCCTGGATTTATTCTTTCAGGACAATGAGATAAATCAAAATTTTGCCCACTCTTAAAATTAGGGCCTTCTAAT
>JAGLOT010000098.1 GCA_023137655.1 Nanobdellota archaeon
CATATTCTTCTTCTGCTTCAATGTCTCTTAGATCATCTTTTGAAACGCCTTTGGTTATTCTGGATAGGAACCTTTTCATTATTGAGCCTCCACTATTTTATAAGTAGTATATGATTTTTAAAGTAATGGTATATATTTAAAGGTTTCGAAAAAGGCAATGCCTTTTCTCCTCCTTTAATGTTTATTTCATTTGATTCATAAACTTTAAAGGTTTCGAAAAGTAGCGACGAGGTTAATAGCGAATATATGGCTCAAAATAGTAATGTTTTTAAATGGCTAGATTTCTCTTGAATGTTATGACTCAAAGAATTGGAAGATTTAGAAGAAAAACTAGATCAAAAATGAGGAAAAATCCGGCTACTAAAGGTAAATTTAGTATTAAAAACTATTTAGCTGAGTATAAGGATGGGGACCAAGTAGTCTTAAAAGCAGAACCTGCAATACAAAAAGGAATGTATTTCCCAAGATTCCATGGTAAACAAGGAAAAGTTGTAGGGAAACAAGGTGGCTGTTATATAATTAGCTTTAAAGATATTAAAAAAATGAAAACATTGATTGTACATCCAGTACATCTAAAAAGAGTTTAAAATGGCAAGAGCAGAAATTATTGCAGAAATCCCAATTGGGCTTACAGAACTTAAAGCTGAATTAGGAAAAATTAAAAAAAGAGATATTGAATTAACTTCAAGATCCACTAAATTAGAAGACTATCTAAATCATGTTGTTCAATTATCAAAAAAAGATTCTAATGAATTAGTTGAACAATTAAATAAATTAAAAATTCCAAGATTAAAAGATATTCATATTATTAAAATTGCAGATGTCATTCCAGAAAGTTTGGATGAATTAAAATCTGTATTGCATGGATATGCTTTAACTGTTACAAATGACAATATGAAAAAGATTGTTAATGTAACTAAAAAATATAGTTCTTAAGCTTTTATTTCGAAGAAAAAAACTAAAGAAAAGAACAAATTCTTTACAAAAAAAGATAATCTTTATAAAGTTAAATGACTAAAAATGAAAACAGGGGGTAAAAATGGAAAATCAAACTAATAATCAAACAGATAGTGGGCTACACAAACGGGAAGAAATAGCTATAGTTCTAGATTTTCTTCCAAATGGATATCCTTTTGATAACACTCCAAGCCATAGGAAAAATGCAATTGTGCAAGCTATTGGTAAAGAAAGATTTTTACTTCTTGAATTAGTTCCTAAAAAAGACTCTCTAATTCAACCAGGAGAAGACATTTATATTGGTGATGGTAAAAGAGATAAGATCCATCACATCCTTGGTAGATTAGAACCTAAGAAACTTACAAGAACTGCCACAGCAGAATTAAAATTTATTGTTGCAAATATTGTAAAAAGTGATGAAACTAGATTTGTTGAATTCTTTAATAAATCTCAACCATTAACCACAAGAATGCACCAGTTAGAATTACTGCCTGGATTGGGTAAAAAACATATGTGGGAAATAATTGAAGAAAGAAGATATGATCAATTCATAGATTTTGCAGACATTAAGAAGAGAGTTAAATTAATGCCTGATCCAAATAAAATAATTGTAAGCAGAATAATTGCTGAAATAACAGGTAATGAAAAACATAATCTTTTTGTAGGTTAAAATGCTTTATTTAGTTTCTACACCAATTGGTAATCTTGATGATGTCAGTTTTAGGGTAGTTAATGTTCTTAAAAAAGTTAATTTAATTCTTGCTGAAGATACCCGAAGAACTGGACTTTTGTTAAAAAAATATATGATTAATAACAAAATGATGTGTTATAATGATATGAACAAAGAAAAAGTTTGTGGGAAAATTATTGAGTTTTTGAAACAGGGTGCAGATATTGCATTGGTAACTGACAATGGGACTCCAGGGATAAGTGATCCTGGTTTTTATGTTGTAAGGGAAGCTGTAAAAGAACATATTTCTGTTACTCATGTCCCTGGCATTAGTGCATTTCTATCTGCTTTAATTTGTTCTGGTTTACCAACTGATAGGTTTAGTTTTTTTGGTTTTTTACCTAAAAAAGAAGGTAAGAAAGAAAAAATGTTTTCTGAAATTGTTGGAACTGGAATTTTTTATGAATCACCTCATCGGATTGTTAAAACCATGGATACACTTTCTAAGATTTATCCTGATGTTAATGTTGTAATTGCTAGAGAGATTAGTAAGAAATTTGAGGATTTTATTAGAGGTAGGGCAAGAGATGTTTATCTTGATATTAAAGATAAAGGTCTTAAGGGTGAGATTGTTCTGTTGGTTAATACTACTATTAAGTAATGAATTAATAGAAAGATTTATAAGTTAATTATTTCTATATCTCTATATTGGAGTATTTAAAATGGAAAATTCAAATTACACTTTATTAGATCATTTACAAGTCGAGAGTAGAGATATATCTGCAATTGCAGTATATCGTGGGGGATTTGAATGTGCAAAAAATCACGAAACAATTTATTCTACTGATATAAATCTCAAAAATGGTACTATAGCTGTAATATTATTGGCACAAGAAGAATCTGGATTAGAAAGAAGGGTTATAACTCATACTTCAAATAATGAGGATGATGTAAGAAGACCTTTACCAATTTTAGAAAAGCATTTAATGGCTGCTTGTGATTATGTTGAAGATATGCCTGTACTTCCAGCAGATTTTGATGAAGAAAATAATATTTTTGAAATTGAGACTAATCCACTTATTAAATCTTATGCAGTAATTGTGGGTTGTGATGAGAATAGAATGAATGAAGCAAGAGAGTATTTATCAAATCATTTAGATAATGTTCAAATTCAAGAAATAATTGTACCCAAAAGTTATGGTGCTTTTTCTGTTTCTTTATATGATAAAGAAAATACTCCAATTGTAACTATTGCAGAAGGCAATCAAAGAGAGAATGGGGAAATAAAACCTTCTGTAATAATATCTAAACCGATAATTTCAAGGGAGTCAGCTTAATCAATTTAACAAATTTTGAAAAATGAATAAATCATCAAGATTGTCAATTATTGTAATCATTTTCTTAGCAGGTTACTTTGCAAGTGTTGCAATGCCCATGATTGAAAGTAGTATTAACATTCCATTAAATAAAAATAATTTAAATGAAGTTCCTGGATTACTAAAGGCAAAAGAACTTAATTCTCCTTATGACCATATTAAAGAAGAACAAATAAAATTATATGATGATAGGGTTGTTATCTTGTTAGAAAATCCTGAATGGGCTTCTTTTACAGATACAAATTCAATGGATCCTTTGATTGATTATGGGAGTAATGCAATTGAGATTGTCCCTAAATTTAAAGAAGAAGT
>JAGLOT010000099.1 GCA_023137655.1 Nanobdellota archaeon
GTAGATGTAATTTGCCTAAGGGATAGATATGAGGAAAAAAAAGAAATTGTAAACGGTGTGAGAGTTTTTCGATTGCCTCTTCGACGAAAACGAGAGAGTAAACTTCGATATCTTTGGGGATACGCTTACTTTTTTATATTATCTTTTATTTATAGTAGTTTATGGCCCCATAGCACAACCTGGATAGTGCACCCGGCTTCGGACAGGGCAAGAAATGAAGCACTTACGCTGACATCGTCTTGGTGGTTACCGGAAGATGGGGGTTCAAATCCCCTTGGGGTCACTTTATTTTAAATGTTTTAAATATCTTATCAGAATTTCTTTCTCTAAATGTTTCTATTTTAGAATCTTTTTTTCAATTAATAATTATAGGTTGTTTCATCACTCACAGTTATATAAGAAAATAGCCATTTCACTGCCAGACCTTGCAACGGTAGCCATACAATATTCTCGAGAATCAAATTCAGTTGCATTCATATCTTCAACCTGGCCCATTCTAATTTCAGTAAGAACATTAATAGCTTCACCAGCCACACTTGCCTGATTTCCAATAAACAAAAGGAATGCCACCAAAGTAAGTATTGCAATTACAATTACACCGACTAAAACCCCTTTAAGAACTCTATCAGGATCCATTTGTTTTGCTTCTTCTGGCATAGTCATATTTAGCTAAAAGTATTATTTAAAGGTTTCGAAAAGCTCAAATTTTTTTTGACTGGTTTAACCTACAAAGTTTTTATTTAATTTAATTGAGGGATTAAAGGTATCCATTTAATATTAACGATAAATTTATAAGCTAGTAAATCCATACATATTACATGGTTTTTGGGGAAACTATGAAAATTCTGAGGTGCAAATATGAAAATAAACTATAAAGATACATCTATGTTGACAAAAGAAGAAAAAACTACTTTACAAACTATATCTAGTGAATATTCTGAGAAAATAGCAGTTAAAGAATTAAGGATAGACGTAAAAGTAGTAAATAAAGGTGGAAAAAGAAAAAGATACACTATAAACATTAACACCAAAGACTATCATGCACATGTAGAAGACTGGAATTTGGGCAAGGCATTACATAGTGCCCTAAATAAGATAATTAGTGAAATAAACCATAAGAAGAAGAAAAACATCCTCCATAGACTGCTAAAGAGATAAACTGGAATCTATATGCAGAATTTTAGATTATGCAGGCTTAAATGTTTGGAAAGTATTATACTTTCCGAAACCTTTAAACCCCATGAAGATGAGCTAAAAGCGAAATCTTTATATAGTAAATAATCGAAAATCCCAATAGAGAGATGGAGGACGAAAGAGTGAGGCTCACTTTTTCTCAATAAGATATATAATGAAGCCTCTTTTACCAAGTTTGAGGGAAAAAAAACGATACGTTGTTTTTGAAGTTCTAACTAAAGACAATATTGCAAATTTTCCAGAAAAAGAAATAAAACAAGCATTTCTTCAATTATTTGGAGAAGTAGGTTTAGGGGAAGCAGGATTAATATTTCTTCATAACAAATATAAAGATAACAAAGGCATAATACGAGTAAACAACAAAAATGTTGATAAACTCAAGGCAAGTTTTTGTATGATTACAAAGATAAACAATCAGAAAGCGACAATCAAATCAGTTGGCGTTTCTGGCACACTAAAAAAAGCACAGGATAAATATTTATAAGGAGATCAAAGCCATCAGTCACCAGAGTTGAAGACTCTGCAGACTGCAGGTTTTATCCCTCAAAACAGGAGGTCCAAAAATGGAAACAAATCACCAAGCAATGGGTTATGACAGGGCAATAACAATGTTTTCTCCAGATGGGAGATTATTACAAGTAGAATACGCAAAGAAAACTGTAAAACAAGGCAGTTCAGCTATTGGAATGGTCTGTAAAGACGGAGTTTTATTAGTTACAGATAAAAGATTAATGAGTAAATTGTTAATAAAAGAATCTGTAGAAAAAATATGGCAAATTGATGACCATATTGCAGCAACTGCTTCAGGTATATTATCAGATGCAAGAGTTCTTATTGAACATGCACAGGTTAAAGCACAAAATAATATGATTACTTACAATAATAAAGTAGACACATTAAGCGTCGTTAAAGATGTTTGTCAATTAAAACAAGTATGTACTCAAAGTGGTGGATTAAGGCCTTTTGGTGTTAGCTTATTAGTTGTAGGTGTAGATGAAATGGGTCCAAAATTATTTGAAACCGACCCAATCGGAATTTACTTCCAATATAAAGCAACAGCAATTGGTGAATGTGATACTGAAATTGAAGAAATTTTGGATAAAGAATACAAAGATACAATGACCATTGAACAAGGTTTAGATCTTGCAGTAAAAGCATTAAAGAAAGTTCTTGGAAAAAATTTCAAAACAGAAGGTATTGATGCAGCATATATCAAAACTGAAGAAAAAATGTTCAAAAGAATAGATAGAAAAGAAATTGAGAAATCAATTAAAAAATAAGGGGGGATATTATGCAAGGAAATATAGAGCATGAAAAAATTCATTTAAATCTTGCAAGAATCAAGAAACAAGGGGAAAATTTTGAATTTCCAGTGGATCCTGATTTAGCAATAGCACATAAGAAAGGTGAAGATATAGATTTAAGAGAAGTCATCAAAAGTGAACATATTTTTACTGATGCAAAAAAAGGATTACTTGCTTCTGAAGAAAAATTAAAAGAAATTTTTGGAACATCTGAAACATTAGAAGTTGCAGAACAAATTATCCAAAAAGGAGAAATTCAATTAACTTCAGAATATAGGGCTAAATTAATTGAAGACAAAAGGAAGCAAATAATAAATTATATCCAACAAAACGGATTTAACCCAAGTACAGGATTACCACATCCAGTAACAAGGATAGAATCTGCTTTGGAAGAAGTCAAAGTTAAAATAGATGAACATAAATCAGCTAAAGAGCAGGTTGAAGAGATAGTAAAAAAAATCAGAGTTGTGCTTCCAATAAGCACTGAAAAAAGAAACATTGAGATTACTATTCCTGCAGAATTTACTGGAAAATGTTATTCTATAATACAAAACATGTCAACTGTGAAAAATGAAAACTGGAATTCAGACGGCTCATTAACAGCTGTAGTTGAAATCAGTGCAGGTTTACAAGCAGAATTGTTTGATAAATTAAATGCAGTAACACATGGCAATATACAAACAAAAACAATCAAAAATTGAGACAAATATTGAAATTTGTCGGAGGAAAAAATGAGTAAATTATTAGTAAAAA